>JBLGCB010000025.1:0-35211 GCA_047617105.1 Phenylobacterium sp.
CAGCTGACTGTATTTTCTCATAAGCTCTCTCATCTTTGGTCGGACAGGAAAGCCGGGATGATACATCAGCTGGCCGTTCTTTGTCCTGGAAAAAATGAATTGCACTTATTAGTTGAATGCAGGATTCAATTCTGAGTTATTTCAGCGCTGGCAGTTTACTCCGGTTTTTTTTAAGCAGTTAAATGACTGGGCAGCAAAACCCTGGCCAGTGAAGTCGGCAGAGGAAGAGCGGCTAGAAACAGACAAAGAATGGCCTGCGTATTTACAATGTTTGCAACTGCCACAGCAAATTATTGAAGACCCTACAAGTGTCACACCAAAAACATCGGCTGTGAGCAATTATCCTGATCCTTATTCAGTCAATATGTTTTGGATCCAACCTTTGATGTTTGCTGCTCAATTGCAAGAGACTGAGATAACCCGCATAATGTCAGCCGTAACATCACCTGCTAAACAATTATCCAATAACCCATCAATGGCGAATGCAAATGACGGATCCTGAACAACCCAGCCGAGACCCCTTATTACGCAAATATTTATTTGACGTGATTGGCTGGCATGGTTATGTTAAATTTTTAGGAATGGCGAGTTTACAGCGTACACCTGATGTGCCCATGGACCATCTCTATGTCGGACAAAGCGTGTCAAAACATTATCTTACGCCGCAAACCGACGAACCATTAAGAGAGCAGTTACAAAATCCGGTCACCGAATTATTAGAGCATCGTCGGATGGTGATATTGGGCGATCCTGGTTGTGGCAAAAGCACCTTGATTAACTACTTTGCCTGGTATGCTTCATCGGGTTTTGTCGAGACCCTGCCTGGCGATTTGGCCTATTTATTACCTGTGCCTATCGTATTACGAGATTTGGCGTTGGCCGATGTTGAAAGTTTTGATGATTTGATTCAGGCTTTTTTAAAACGCCCGGTGGCCGAAAAACTAAACGATGTGCCCGAGATGCTGCAAGATTACCTCGATACTGGCAAAGTGTTGATATTGATTGATGGCTTAGATGAAATCAGCGCCTCATTACGTAAAAAACTCAGCAAGATATTACTGGCGGGTTTTAAGCAATACGACCAATGTTATGTGGTCTGTACATCAAGAATTGTCGGTTATGAAGATGCTCCGCTGTCTGGCGAGAGTAAAATAGCCGCCCAATTAAATGTTGATAATCTCGAAGACTTACCACAAATACTGCCTTCAGCTCATGATCCTTATGCCCCAGTGGTGCGCTATATGGCCCCTTTTACTGATCGGCAAATTCATGATTTTGCCCTCAAATGGTATGGCGAACATGGTTCTAAAACTGGCGCTGGCTTATTGCGTAAATTATTTTTTAAAGCTGTATTCACCAATGACAGCACCAGCCGTCTGGCTCGCACGCCCAACCTGTTAACCATGATGGCGCTGATTTTTAAAGTGCGCAGTCAATTGCCCGATGGCCGAGCTTTGCTTTATAACGATATTGCTCAGGCGTATCTTGAATCGATTGATACCGCACGGGGTTTAAAAGATCCGACGCCATGGCAAAAGAAAAAATTCTGGCTCGCCAAAATTAGTTTTGAGATGCAATTGCGCCGTGAAGCGCTGGCCGAGGATGGTGATAGCCAAGAGTTGCTGATTTCCCGCGAGGATATTCTTAACTGGATAGAACAGGCGATGGACGATTCTGGCGATGTGCATAATGAAGGTTATGCCGAGAAATATCTTACCTGGGTGATCCGCCGTAGTGGCTTACTGGTGCCACGGGGTGAAGATTTATTTGCCTTTATGCATTTGAGTTTTCAGGAGTATTTTGCCGCGGTATATATTCAGTTGCAGGTATTAAACCCTGAATGGTGGGATAAAGATGAAGATGATGACGAAGCGGCCACGCTAGACCCTCGGGTCAATCAAACCGTGATGTCACAATGGGCCAATGCTCAGGTTTGGCAGCAGAGTTTGGTGTTTTTATTTGAGTTATTTGATGGCCAAGCGGGGTGGACTAAGCGGTTATGGAAGTATTGTTTTTTGGCGGAGAGTTTTGAGGAGCAGAAAAAGAGTTGGGAGAAAGAAGAGACAGATGGGCTGCGTTTGGAATTTCGTTTGCAGGTGCAGTTATTGTCTAATCCGCATAGTGGGGTGACGGGTAAGGTTTTTGATGGCGCTAAAGGTAAGTTGATTGACTTGGCTATGGTTGAGCAGAGTAAAAAGGGAGGGTTTTGGGCTAAAACCCTGTTGGTTGATTTATTGTCCTCGCCTCAACTTGAAGTCGCAACTTTGGTGGTTTTTGATCACCATCAGCATTTGATCAAGCTCAATTTAAATGGTTTAAAAGGTGAAGTCTTTGAACGGGTATGGCAGCGAGTAGTTGGTTTTTCCGATTTGTGGTTTGTGGGTTTGAATGAGAGTGCGGTGATGGATATATCGCCTTTGGTTGGATTACAGCATTTGCAGATTATTTGGGCGTTCGGTACCACCGTGACTGACTTTTCGCCTCTACAAGTTTTGCCTGATTTACAGCAACTAATTGTTAGTAAAGATAAAAACATCACTCTTGATGGTATCGATCCTAAGATTATACACAGATTGAGATAATTTCGTAGGGTGTGCCGCGCGCACCGAATAATGCCCGACTCCACCATGCTTGAATATCGACGAACAACCATGAATTTGTCCTCGGTAATGGAGCGCATTGCGCTCGGCAATTGTTCCCGACATTGCTCTATCTATCACATCCCTGTAACTGACCCTACACTAACCACCGCTCCTTGTTTACTTTTATCCACCATTCCTTGTCCAACCCATCATTCCTTGCTCAACTCAGCATTGCTTGCTCAATCCCTCTCCTTGTTGACGAAACCATTATGCCGTTAAGCCATGTCTGTTTCCTCAGTCACTTTGTCGAGCTTTGTCTTGCTGCTCGACAATTCAATACACACATTATCTGGCATCCGCCGATCGAACCCGTTACGCTTAGCACCATAATATGGCATTCACTACGCGAGAATTTAAGGGGAGGATAGAGTGAGATGATTAGACTCTTTATCAGTTTTTTTGTGATGTTGTTGGTGTTTATGATTGCCTATCAGATGCTCGGTGATCTCGCCGCAGATTTATGGGTCTATAAAATGGTGGTGGTCGATAAAAGCAACGATTATGTTGGCGCTTTTTATATGCTCGAACAGTTATATCAACAGCTTGATGCCAGCGGGTTTAAGCAACTGGTGGCCAATTACCCGGATGTTTCCAATGTGCCGCTGGTATTGTTTGATATCAATCAATTGCCGATAGAAAATGTTTCATTGGCACCGGGACAGATTTTTGTCGCCGATGCCGATTACGATATCTTGTACTATCAATTTATCAACTCAGACCTAGTGGCTCGGCTGGGACCAATGTCGACTTATCAGCCCCTTGATGAATTAGTGGATATTTATGAGCAATTACTTTTTGTCTTTGTTGGCCTTGGTGTCGTGGTGTGGTTATGGTTATTGCAGCTCAAACTGAGCCGTCTTGACCGCGCTGCTGCTCGCCTAGGTGAAGGAGATTTAAGCGTCAGAGTATCCACCGCGGGCAGCCATAAGGTGGGTAATCTAAATCAGTCATTTAACCTGATGGCCGAGCGGGTAGAAACCCTAATGAAAGGCCACAAAAGCCTGACCAACGCGGTGGCCCATGAGTTACGCACCCCAATTGCCCGGATTCGTTTTCAGCTTGATATGATGTACGACGAACCAGACGAAGCACAGCGCAAAGAGTATATGTATGGTATTTCTGATGATATCAACGAGCTGACCGATTTGGTTGATGAACTACTGACCTATGCTCGTTTTGATCGCGAAAGTCCGGCACTGACCATGCAGTCGAACTCGCTGGATGAAAGTTTACAAAATGTCATTCGCGCCCGCCATTTTGACAGTCATTTAACCCTGAAATATCAAAACGACTGGTTTGCCTCAGATTCTAAACTGCAAAATATGCCCTTTGATCCGAAGAATTTGGAGCGGGCTATTGGCAACCTACTGAGCAATGCGCATAAATATGCAGACAGCAAAGTGGAGATCATCGTCGAACGTGAGGCTAAATATTGCCAAGTATGTATTGATGATGACGGGCCGGGTATTCCTGAGGCAGAGCGGGCAGATATTTTCATTCCGTTTAAACGTCTTGATGATAGCCGTACTCGTGCGACTGGGGGTTATGGTTTGGGGCTGGCGATTGTAAAACAAATCGCCCTTTGGCATGGTGGCGAGGTGAGGGTAGAACAGGCACCAATTGGTGGGGCCAGGTTTATTTTGCAGTGGCCTTTGGGTTAGAATACGCCAGAGCCTACTCCCAACATGCATTGAGTCAAAATGAGTTCAATTATTTTAGTGGAAGATGATGTAAAGCTGTCGTCTTTAGTACAAAAATACCTTCAACAGCAGGGTTTTGACGTCACTGTGATTGGTGATGGCAACTTGGCCACACAAGCCATCTTGTCGCAACAGCCCGAGGTGGTGATCCTCGATTTAATGTTGCCGGGCAAAGATGGCCTGACCATCTGCCGCGAGGTGAGGCCGAATTTTGCGGGTAACATCTTGTTTTTAACCGCCAGCGAAGATGATATGGACCATGTCGCCGGGGTAGAACTCGGTGCCGATGACTTTATCGTTAAACCGATTCAACCCAGAGTATTGTTAGCCCGTATTCGAATGTTATTAAGACGCAGTGAAAAAGCCGCCACGCCGGTGGCAGCTGAAGCTGCGACCCCAACTGACAATATGGTCAATAATCCCGCCAAGAAAACCAGCAGCAAAGACTTAACCTTCGGTCAGTTGACCATCCATCTATCAAAACGTCAGGTCATTTTAGACCAGCAAAAAGTCCCCCTCACCACCAGCGAATTTGACCTACTGGCATTATTGGCCAACCATGCCGAAGAAGTGTTGTCTCGTGACTTTATCTACAAAACCCTACGGGGCATTGAGTATGATGGTATGGATCGCGCGATGGATACCAAGGTGGCCAATTTACGCAAGAAGTTAGGTGATAATGCATCGATGTCGACGCGGATTATTACCGTTCGCGGCCAAGGGTATTTGTTTGTGCCGGATTCTTGGGTTTGAGGACATAGAGCTAAGACGTTCAGCTTTGTTAGAAAACAATAAACGATGGGTATTTTTTGAGTTTTTATTTTCTTCTGGTCTGACCACCTGAAGGCAGTAAGATGATTATAATACCCCTCACAGGGGAATATTTTGAGAGTAAGTTCAACTACACCAACATACAACCTTAAGGTTATAAAGAAAACTTTCAACTCAGTCGGCAAGTTAAGAATGACAGGTACATCCAGAAAAGATGCAACCAGTTTGGGTTTTGATGACCAAGATGTTGTAAATGCGATACAAAGCATTTCACCAAGTGATTTTTATAAAACAATGCCTGCCAAAAAAGCTGGAATGAACCACCATGATGTATATAAATTTTATTGGCAACGTCTATATATTTATCTGAAATTCCAAGACTTTAACGGCTATTTAGTTGTATCGTTCAAATTAGTTTAAGGGTCACTTATGTCAAACCGTAATGCCACCGAATGTCCATTCTGCGAGAATGGCATAATGCACCAAGAATCAAGAGATCAGCAGTATACCTATCAAGACCATACTTTGCTGATTCAGCAGCCCGGTATTTATTGCAATTCTTGCGATGAATCTATCCTAGAAGCAAAACATCTTAAAGCCACCAGAGTGGATTTACAGGCATTTAGAGCGCGTGTTGATGGTTTGCTCGGTCCGGTAGAAATTAAAAGAATACGAAAGAAAATAGGGCTTAATCAACAACAAGCTGGGGAGCTATTTGGCGGAGGTAAAAATGCCTTTTCTCGTTATGAATTAGGTGAGGTTGCGCTGCCAAAGTCGGTTAGTGTTTTATTTAGTCTTTTTAGTAAGCATCCAGAGTTGATTGATGACGTTAAGGATATGCAAAGCTAGAAGGCTCCGTTACCGTTAGTTAATTGCCAAAATTTTCCCATCTGATAAAAACATTCACAAAGGGCCTATCTATGGCTGCAAGCCCACGCGTGGGCAAAAAACATGCCCACCCTACGTTGCTGCCGCCCTGATTATTTCGCGTTGACAAATCCCTAACAACCGTGTATCTATTTTTCTTATCTGATAATTCATGCCATGCTTTGAATATGCTTTCTAATTGAGAATTTATCATTCAATTTCCCACCTCTTTTGCCGCTGGGTTTTTAACCGTTTCGCTCAACAATTGTGTCTTAAATAACTCATCATGAGTGGTGATAATATTTTCAATCTCAGAACTGTGTTTGGCTTCTTGCAAAGTCAGTGTGTTGATTAAAATAATTTCATTAGGAATACTCGCGGCGACCCCCTTCAGCTCCGCTAAATAACGATGTGCATTGGCTGTTTTTTTAAGGACCTGTCGTGATTCCAACTCTTCAATATTGGGTAAAGGCAAACGTTGAATCGGGTTAGTCATGATCAGATCTCCGATTTGGTTATAATATAGGATTACTTCATGTATAAATTCTGGCGTTTTTTATACATGTTATTTTGATATGCATAAATTTCGACGTTTTTTATACATGTTATTTTGATATGTATAAATTTTGACGTTTTCTATACATGTTTTCTGAGGTAGGTTAAATTATTTGGCAATAAACAGGTAGGGCAATAGACTGGTGAGTATCTATAAAAAATACAGAGCATCTCAACCCCGCCGCCCCCGAAACAATGTCCAAACAAAAGCCAAATGAAACAGCACAATCACAAACAGCATAATGACAAAAGAATTCAGCGTCTGTTTGAGAATTTGCCATTCGCCCTGACTGCCTTCTAGTAACTTTTGAGTGCTTTGTAGCACAGCGATGAGGCTCTCGCTGCCGACACTTTCTTGCGAGGTCAGTTGATCGATGGTTTGTTCGATTTGCGCGATTTCGACGCTGGTGCGTTGTAGTTCGCTGGTCTTGATGTCGTTGTATTTATGCAGTAACCAGTAACTACAGGCACAGAACAACAATAAGGTGATGGATGATATCACCACGGTAAATATATCAATCTTCTTCATAAGGTCCTTTAAATACTTTGCTAGTTTGGATGGGCTGGTTTGAGGGCTTATGGTATACCAAATTAGCAATGAAACCAATTTATCCGCCAAACGCTGATACGCCCATTTCCCACCAATCAAATAAACTCCCGATGTATCAAGCGCTTATATTAAGCTCGCGTTAATCTTAGGCATATAGTGTGCCATTTTTTTCAAATATTAGTTAATTTTTATAACAGTATGGTATATAAAAGTATCAATTCGTAACGAAAAGTAATTACGTAACCTTGACGGAGACAGGTTTGTAAACTATTATGCCGCCACTTATAAGTTGGGATGGGTCTCATGAAACTACTTACACGCTGCTTTTTAAGCATCTTTATGCTTTTGGCTTTGACTATATCGGGCGGTGCTATGGCCGCCGAAACTGCACCCTTGGGTGTCGCCGCTGATTTCAGTACTTTTATCTTTGGTGACTATAAAGCCAAAAGTGGCAACAACAATGGTGCTATCGCCGTTGGTGGTAACCTCGATATTCAGGGTTATAGTGTCGCCACCGATAATGCCATCGCTATTGGTGATTATGGTTTGCTGGTGGAAGGTGATGCCAAATTTAAAAGCGGTCGTCTGTATCGTGGTAAGTTTCGGGTTCAGGGCGACATTAAAAAAGTCGATTCCTCGGTGCTGGCGGGTTTACCCAATGGGGTTAGCCTTGAAAACCTACCGCTAGATTTCTCCATTAAAGCGCTGCAACAACAGTATGTAGACCTTTCTGCTGAGTTAACCCAACTCGACGCCAATGGGGTTATCGACTATCAAAGTAAAGTATTAACCTTCCAGGGTGATACTGAGTCGTCTATCCAAGTGTTTAATGTGGTTGCCGATAACCTTAAAAAAGCCCATACCATTAAGGTTCAGGGTATTCCTGAAGATGCCTCAATTATTGTCAATGTTATCGACAATAATGCCAAAAAGTTGCAAGTCGTCAATAAAGATTTCTCTGCGTTTATTCCCCATCGCGCTAAAACCCTATTTAACTTCTATCAAGCCCAGACCATCATGTTAAACGGGGTCTCATTCGAAGCGTCAATTCTGGCACCAACGGCCACCCTCGAAGCGAAAAATGGCAACCTAATGGGCAGTGCTATCGCCAATCATTGGGATGGTCAGATGCATGTCGAAGGCATTCGTTTTGCTGGCAACTGGGTAGAAGACGATTTACCCCCTGTGCCGCCTAGTGTCACCATCAATACCCCGCTGACCTTAACCACGGTGGGTTATTCGCCGATTAGTGTCGCCGGTATTGTTACTGGTGAGGTCGGCGATTTGACCCTTAATGGCGTGCCAGTCAGTTTGGATGGTGAAAGCTTTAGCGCCAATGTCGCCTTAACCGAAGGTTTTAATACCATTGTTGCCCGTGTGACCAGTGTTGCCGGTGAGCAAATCACCGATTCAATTGTGATTTCTTTAGATTTAACCCCGCCTTATTTAACCATCGATTCTCATAGCGAAAACCAAACGGTGTACAGTGATAAGATCACCGTCACTGGTCTGGTCAACGATATTGTGCGCGGCACGGTTGAAGACGCGCAAGCCACCGTTGCAGTCAACGGTATTGCCGCAGAGGTCGCTAACCGCAGTTATGCGGCCAAAGATGTGCCATTAACCGAAGGTGAAAACCTGCTGACCATCAGCACGGTTGACCAAGCCGGTAACAGCGCCACGTTAACCCGCACGGTGATTTATAAAGTCGCCAGTGCTCGGAAAATTTTGTTGGTGGATGGTCAAGATCAGACTGCCATCATTAGCGAAAAAACCGCTAACCCATTAAAAGTCCAAGTGGTTGATGCCAACTCAGCACCAGTTGCTGGTGAGCGAGTGGTCTTTAGGGTGGTTCAGGGCGCAGGTGTGGTCGGTGCTGATTCGGTTGATTATGGCCGTGCGGTCGTGGTTGATACCGATGCCGAGGGTTATGCACAAACGGCTTATCAATTGGGTTACCGAACTGGGGTGGCGAACCATAAAGTTCGCGCTCAAGTGGTGGGTTACGAAAATGAAGTGATCTTTTATGCCTCTGCTGAATCGTTGATTGGTAATAAAATCAGCGTTAACTCAGGTAATAATCAACGCGGTACAGTCAATCAGGTGTTGCCAGCACCGTTTATCGTTGCAGTCACCGACAGCGGTGCCAATGTGGTTAAAGGTTCACGGGTGCGTTTTGATGTCATTCGTGGCGGCGGGGTTTTCTTGAATGACTTGCCTAGCGTTGAAAGCATCACCGACAGCGATGGCCGCGCCACAGCGCAGTATAAGCTTGGCGATATGACAGGGTTAGATGTACAACGCGTGCAAGCGACTTTGATTGATGCACCTGAGGGACAAGTCTTGACGGCCGGTTTTATGGCCAGTGCTTTTGTCGCCGCAGACCCGGGTCAGACCGCGGTGGTTGGTACGGTGTTAGACAACCAGGATAAGCCTATCCCTGGTGTGACCATTCGTATTGAAGGTACTGACAGGTTGGCTAAAAGTGATTTGCAAGGTCGATTCAAAATAGAACAAGTACCAGTAGGACCTGTGCATGTCATTGCCGATGGTTCTACTGCTCAAGCTGCGGGTGAATATCCATCTTTGAGTTATCACATGGTGACCGTCGCCGGAGTTGATAATCCGCTGTCAGCGCCGATTTACATGGTTAAACTCGATACCGAAAATGCCGTCTATGCGGGTCTTGAAGATGTGGTGTTAACATTAGACGCTTTTCCCGGATTTAAGTTAGAAATTGCTAAAGATTCAATTACCTTCCCGGATGGTTCTCGTGATGGCTTGGTCTCGGTTACTTCGGTTAATGCAGCCAAGGTGCCAATGGCACCACCTAATGGTATGCAACCACAGTTTATCGTGACTATTCAACCTGTTGGGGCTGTATTTTCTCCAGCGGCAAAATTGACGTTACCGAATATTGACGGTCATGCACCTGGGGCACAGGTCGAGATGTATTCGTTTGACCATGATCTGGAAGAATTTGTTTCTATTGGTTTGGGCACGGTCAGTGAAGACGGTTCTGTGGTGACTTCGAACCCGGGCGTCGGTGTGATTAAAGCAGGTTGGCACTGTGGTTCGCAACCAGGTGGTTCAGGAACTGCCCATAACTGTCCGATTTGCCAAAAATGTGAAGGTGATGCTTGTGTCAGAGACCCTGGCCAGGACAATACCCCGTTACCCTTAGATAAGCAGGCAAAGGGAGATTGTAAAACTCGTCTTTGCGTGGGTAGTACCACCAATAGTGGCGATATACCAACCACTAATACCGTCAATGACTGTAAGAAACCCGGTTGTGAGGGAGATAGTCCGACAGAGTTACCTGATGATACTGATATCTCAGCAGATGATCAAAAATGTAGCGCCTGCAAAGATGGCGATAAAGTAAAAGATCCTGCAAAAGAGGGGCTTGAATGTAGCGACGGTTCAACAGAAAAATTGTGTTATACCTGTAAAGATGGCAAATGTGGAAATAATTGTAGTGCTAGTGATGCAACCAGTAAAAAGGCCACAAGCTCACTACCGGGATTTGATCAGTTGCTGGATGGGTTGTTTACTTGGCTGAATGCGATCCCAAATGTTGTTGCAGGTAACGGCGGTATTAGCATATCGGGTTATGTTGTAGAAGGAGAGCATTGCTGTACGGATTGCACCAAAGGCGCGGGACCTAAAACGTACTCTCAAGTTGGTGGCGAAGTTGGTGGCGGTATGAGTGTTACCGTTGCATTTGCGGGCATTGCAGATAGTTTCGGACCAAAATGGTTTGGTCCCTTTAAAGCCGCTGGTAAGTTTGTATTGGCACCGCTGGCTGGTGAGGCGACTTTGGCTTTATCAGCAAAAGGCGAATCGGAGAAAATGTCGACTTGTCAGGAAGCTAAGTGTACTGAAATGAGTGTGAAAACGGGCGCTAATCTAGCGCTAGGTTCTATTGGCGATATTTCAGGAAGTGTTGAATATTGCCCGTCAGGTAATCCTAAGGAGTGTGAATACCAGCTCTTAGCTGCTCGCGGTCGTGCGGAGGCGACGGCGAATATGGCTATTGTGGCTGAAGGGAAGTCTTACCTAGGAGAAAGCTGCCCAGCACCTACAGTGTCAGGTAAAGTTGCTAAGGTGTCTTTATTATTAAGAGGACTTTTGTCTGGAACGGTAGGTATTTATACTTTTGAAGAAGAGATTAAAAAAGAGTTGGTTATTTTTGATGGGTTCTAATCGAGGGTGTAACAAATGAAGATATCAAACACTAAATCATTACGTTTTTTACATGTTTTGGGCTGGCTATTTAGCTTGATGTTTATTGGCAAGATTATCGTCAATAAACATTATTTGGCTTTTGTTGAGCTTCGAGTGGGGAGCATGATCGGACTGTGTCTGGTTGGGTTATTTCTGTTTTGTATGGTGAGTTGGTTTTGGCAACTAAAACTGTCTCACCGACGCATTGAGTCTAGTTTTGGCACACCGCTGTTTCGTAAGACCAATGTCTACACAGATCTTAAATCAATTGAATTATTTGCTGCGCATATTGAGGTTAAGAATGGTCCTGATCGGTTTAAATTGGCTATCGGTATGCAATTGGCATCACGGCCAAAACCCATGGTGTTATTTAGTGGTTTAAAAGAAGACGAAGAACGACAACTCGCTAATTATGTAAAAGAGATATTACAAGCAACTGGTCCTTTGCCAGTTAATATATCTGATCATTTTAAAGAGCTGTATCAATATCAATTTGATCAGGCTTTTAGTTTAAAAAAATAATGATTTGTCTGTATAAGTGGCGGTTATAAATGAGTGTACCAATGAGAATTTTGATTGTTTTATGTTTTTTCTGCTTGATGTCCGAAACTGCTTTTGCTGTCGATTTGTTTGCGCAAAAGACAGCAAAAGGCAATGTGGTGGCTGTGGCCTCAATGAACAAGGCAGCTGTGAATAAACCACTGACGTTAGATAAATTAACCAGAATCACCGCGACAACCCCATTTAATGCTTTAAATAATTATTACTATTGGGGTTATCGCAATGACATTAACAAAATGCTGTCGTTGTACACTAAAAAAGATGGTAGCTGGCAGCGATTAAATGATAAAGCCAACAGAGGAAAATCTCCTTTTGTTCAGTTTTCTAAGCTTGCTGGTGTCAAGGTTAAAGAAAAGTATTTGTGGGGTGACTATCAGATATACAAAGTGGTTTGGCAGACTGAAGTTAAAGAATATAACTGGCTTGATACGATTTATTGCAACATTACCAGTTGTCAATATTCCGATATGTTATTGCGTTTTGGTGAGTTGGAAAATGGCGTGACGGGCGCGATTAACCGGGCGCAAGACAAATTACAAGTCAGTAAGACAGGGATGCAAAACTTCGCTTTTTTTCCAATGGGATTAAACCACAATCCGTTGACCTTTTATTATAATCTTGAATCGCGTGCGGTGACTGACAGAGCGATATGGCCAATTGCAAGCAAAGCAGTTGCCAGAGATTATTCTCTGATCAGTAAATATATTGCTTCAGTGCGTAGTGCAGTGTTAGAAACACCGGAGCAGCACAATCGTTTAGGGACTGCTTACTGGCAATCCCCGGGTAAAGATGTGGATTTGTACATTCCAATCTATACCTATCAAGGGCCTAGAGTGAAGATACAAGGTTATTCTCTGGCCGCTTTCCAACAAAAGCTTCAAACGTTTGACACCATTAGCGTGATTGCGCAAATACCGACTGTTGGCGGACGATTGGTTGTATGCCAGGGCTTGTTGTCGGATGGCAGTAAACAGTTGTTTGTAGTGCCGGAATCTAATCAGGGTAAACTTTATGTACCACAACTTGATGATATGGTTTGGATATTTGTTAATACCAATGAGTTTGCCAGTCACTTGAATGGTTTGGTTAATTTATAGGTTTTTATGATGGGAAACTCAAACTCAATTAGACAAAACAGCCCATTTTATTATTTTTTATGGTTGCTGGCTGGCTCGTTTGTTTTATTTAATGTTTATTCGATAGTCAATGAATTACGGACATATTCTTGGCAACCAGTGATGGCTAAAATTGTCACCGTCGATCATCGTTGCTGCCAGTCCAGAGGCCAGGCTCAGACGCTGTACGTTGAATATGAGTTTACTTACCAAGGCCAAAAGCGTCGCTCTGATTGGGTGTCGTTGGCACCCATTAACACAAGAAATGATGGCCAACATATATTTGTACCAAATAGTGACCGAGATTTTCGCGTAGGTGACACGGTGTCGGCTTATGCCAATGATACAGAATCCGTTCTAGAGGCAGGATTAACCACTTCGACCATGATTTTTACTGTGGTTGCTGTTGGTCTTGTGATTAAAATTTTTTTGAGGAATCGTGATGACCAATCACAGTAAAGGTTTAGGGTTAGTGCTGACATTTGCCCTAGGTTTTATAACCAGTGTGCCGAGTGTTAATGCCGTTGAGCTTAATGAAAAGTGCGTCATTAACATTCTCAATCGAACTGTTCAGGTTCGTGAAGATGGCGGTTGGGCGTTGCCTAATATCCCATCCAATATGGGACAAATCAGGGCGCGAGCGACTTGTACCTTGGCCGATGGCCGCACGGTTTCCGGTCAGAGTGATTATTTTAATGTTGAGCGTAATGCGGTCACCCGCGCAGGTGATATTAAATTTGTCCAATTGGATCCGATTCCAACGCGTTTAACCTTTAATTCTGCTGATACTGTAACGATTAATGACTTGGCTCAGACCTATGCCCTGACCGTGACCGCCTTTTATCCTGATTTCTCGATCAAAAATGTCACCGCGGCGACTTCTGGTATTAACTACTCCTCAACCAACGTCGATGTTGCAGCGGTCTCTGTTGATGGTGTTATCACCCCTAAGACCAACGGTGTGGTATTGATCAGCGCACGTAAAGACGGTGTTTTGGTCAGCCGTCGTGTCGCGATCACCCTAGGTGGCGATTTAGATAATGATGGTTTGCCGGATGAGTGGGAACGTGAAAACGGTTTGAATCCTAATGATCCGATTGATGCTTTAGAAGATCACGATAAAGATGGTCTGTCTGCCCTGCAAGAATTTGCCCTAGGCACCGACATTCATAATGCCGATACCGATGGTGATGGCATTTCAGATAAAGAAGAAAGCGAACCCGGTGTTGATGGTTTTGTCACCAGTCCATTACTGCAAGACAGTGATGGCGACGGTATTGCCGATGGCCTTGAAATCACCGGTGGTTCTAACCCCAATGACAGCAATAGTGGTAGTTTGTCAGATTATCTCGATATTATCACCGTAACACCGAACATTTTATCGTTAACCTATAATGCGATTGACGGTGAGGCCAGTACCCAACTTAAAGTGACTGGTGCGATGCTCGATGGCACCGAAGTGGATTTAACCAACCAAAGTTCAGGCACCCGTTATCAAACCGATAACTTGCGAGTGGCCAACTTTGGTTTGATTGATGGTCAGATTTTTGCCGGTGAAAATGGCCAAACCAAAATCACCGTCAGCAACAACGGCAAAACCTTTGTGGTAGATGTCGATGTTAGTGAGTTTAGACCACAGGCGCAAACCGCCATCAGTATTCCTGGTTATGCCAATAACGTTGACCTTCAAGGTGAGCTGGCGTTTGTGGCCGCGGGTGCAGCGGGATTGCAAATTGTTGATTATACCGAAATCAATACTCCGGCGATCATCGGTAGTCTCAATACCAGCGGTACCGCGATTGATGTTAAAGTCTCTGGTCAATATGCCTATGTCGCTGATGGTACTGCGGGTTTAAGGATTATCGATATCAGCGAACCCACCACCCCTAAACTGGTTTCAACCGCGGATACGGCCGGTGTTGCTCAAGATGTGGTGTTGCAAAATGAATTTGCCTATGTCGCCGATGGCAGTGCGGGTTTTGAAATTTTTAATGTTACCGATGCTGAAAAACCGTTCTCAGTGGGTGAAAGTGACCTAATTAAAGATGTTAAAGGTATCGCAGTTGAAGGCAATCACCTCGTGGCGGTTGGCGGCAGTGCATTGGCGCTGTTTGATGTCAGTAATAAATCTGCCCCTTTACGGTTAAGTACAGTTAATATTGGTCCGGTACAAGATGTGGTGATTGACAATGGTTATGTCTATGTCGCGGCTTATTCATCCGGTTATCGAGTCTACAAGGTCACCAGCGCCAATACCTTAGAGCTTAAAGGTGGCGACCGTACTTTTGTGCCGCGCGATGTTGCCGTGACCAATGGTTTTGCCTTTTTTGCCGAACAGTTATTCCCCAACGTGGTCGCTTATCTGAATATCAAAGCGCCAGATGTGCCGTTCTTTCAAGACACCATCGACTTATCGCCACTGGGTGATTATGCCGGTACCGGTTTAGCCCTAAACGCGACCCATGCGTTTGTTACCGAAGAGTCGCATATTGTCAGTTCTGATTATGGCACTACCGGCACCACTAAATTGTTCAGCGCACAATACCGAATGCTGCAAGACAATAATGGTATCAAACCGACCGTTGCCCTGACTCAGCCTGTGTCACCCTCGGTGACTGTTGAAGGGGCACGATTGATTTTGGCCGCCGATGCCAGTGATGATATTGCAGTGAAAAAAGTTGAGTTTTTTGTCAATAACAGCAAAGTTGGTGAAGATACCACTGCACCTTATCAAATGCCTTACAACGTGCCGTTTGGTGTTAATGCCATGGCAGTGAGTGCCAAAGCGATTGATTTGGGTGGTAATCATCAACGCTCAGCGATGGCAACCTTAGAAGTGCAAAAAGATGGCGATGTCGATGGTCTTGGCAACCAGCAAGAAACCGATATTTACCAGACTGATCCTGAAAACCCTGATAGCGATGGCGATGGCCTGCTTGATGGTGAAGAAGTAGCCCGCGGCATTAACCCTAATAATGCCGATACCGATGGTGATGAATTGCCAGATGGTCAAGAAGTAGACAATGGCACAGACCCCAATAATCCAGATGTGACAGCGCCGCTTGTGGCCGAAACAGAACCTGCGGCCGATGCCATTGATGTCGCTGAGAATATCGCTGTAGTGGTCAGTTTTAATGAAGCACTACAGAAAAAGTCAATTTCATCAGCGTCGATGAAATTACTTGAAGGCGGCACCACCGAGGTTGCGGGTAGTGTTCGGCTGATTGGTGATGATGATCAACTGGTGTTTAATGCTCAGAAATTACTTAAAGATTACACCAGCTACACGGTTGTGATCAGTGCCATAAAAGATAGCGCGGGTAACCCGTTGGCGGCCAGTCATCAATTTGATTTTGTCACGGGTAATACCGTGGATACGGTCAGACCCACCGTGAGTTCGATAACCCCAGTGCATAACAGCATCGATGTGCCAGTCAATGCTTCGGTCAATTTATTGATGTCTGAGCGGGTGGATGCCGATACCGTCACCGCAGATTCGTTTTATATCACCGATACCACCACCAATACCCGCATCGAAGGGGTGATTGATGTTAAAGCCGATAGCCAAACCATCAGCTT
The DNA here is from genome assembly GCA_047617105.1 of Phenylobacterium sp. Lineage (GTDB taxonomy): Bacteria > Pseudomonadota > Gammaproteobacteria > Enterobacterales > Alteromonadaceae > JABSOG01. The sequence continues at coordinate 16,568 of JBLGCB010000025.1, forward strand.
TATTCCCAATGCCGCCTTTTTGATTGGTCGTCGCCACAGCATTACCTTGCTTGGCACGGTAGAAGATTTGTTTGGCAATGCGATGTATAACAACAGAACCTATTACTTCACCACTGCATTTGAAGCCGATGGTGTCGCGCCAACGGTAGTGACCACCAGTTTCCCAGATGGTCAGACCGATGTGCCGCTTAATGCTGTGATGGCGATTAAAGTCGACGAAACCATTAATCCATTTACCACTGGCGGCATTAAGCTGGTGCAAAATGGCGCACAAGTGGGCATTGATATTACCCTTAGCACTGACTCTACCCTGATCAGCGTTAAACCGAAAAATCCGTTGCTGGCCAATACCAGCTACAGCCTATTGATTGATCAACTGGCCGATTTAAGCGGTAACTTGCTGGCCGAACCGTACACCGTTAATTTTGTTGCCGGAATTGAAGCTGATACCAGCGGCGGCAGCATCGTTAATTACAGCCCGCTAGGCTATGCCGAAGTGGCATCTAATGTGTTATTAACTGCCCGTTATCCTGACACCATTGATGCGACTTCTGTCACAGCCACTTCTTTTAAAGTCTACAACGAAACCCAAGCCCGTTATATCAATGGTAGTTATAGCTTAAGCGACAATGGTCGACGAGTGCAGTTTGCCGCCGATGAATGGGTGGTGGGTAATAAATACCGCAGCTACTTACGTTATATCAATGATTTGGCTGGTAATGATTACTCGGCCAGCGGTTGGCATTATTTCACTGTGGTTGAAGCTGATGATGGCAGCGCCCCTGCGTTAGTCACCAGCAATATCGTTGATGGTTCCACCGAGATTGCCATCAATGCGCCAATCAAGTGGATCTTCAGCGAAGCGCTGGCAGCCCATTGTGTTAGTGGCGATTCGGTGAAGTTAATGATTGATGGGGTTGAGACTGACGCTCAGGTGAGCTTGAGTTCAGACCGCAAACAAATCACCGTGACCCCGGCTGAACGTTTAAGCGCAAACACCGATTATCAATTGGTGGCCAGCGGATTATGCGATAATGCTGGTAACCAACTGGCGCAGCAAAGCACCAACTTTACCACCAGCACTGAGGGCACGGTAGATACCAGTTATCCTCGATTGACTGAAATCAGCCCGGCCAATACTGCGGTTGAAGTGGATGTGAATAGTCCAATCGTGATGACCTTTGATGAAGTGATTGCGCCGACCAATACCGCTGAACAAATTCGTATTTATATCAATGGCATCACCGGTTATATCGCTGGTGAGTTTGATTATAACGGCAATGTGGTGACTTTTACCCCGCTGAATCCGTTGCCGGGTAACTCGCAAATCACCGTTTATTTACGTTATGTGCGCGATATCGTCGGTAATGGTGCCTGTTGCTGGAGTTATAGCTTTAATACTGAAAGCATCTTTGATACACAAGCCCCTCAGGTGGTGTCAATCACCCCGGCAGATGGTGCCATGGATATTGGCGTTAATACCCCGATTGTGCTGACTTTTAATGAGTCTTTGAATGGCGCGACGGTCAATAACACCAACTTTAAGGTATATAACAACGGTAACCTGATTAACCCCAGCGTTTACCGCTCGCCAGACAGTCGCACGGTGATATTACGTGGTACTTGGCCTGCGGGTCAGCCGATCTCTGTGTTGGTGACCGATGAAGTCAAAGATTTAAGCAATAACCGCTTGGTTGATTACGCCAGCGTATTTAGCTCGGCAGTGGTCGATACCGACAGTGCCCGCCCTTCGGTGGTGCGTCAGTATCCGGGCAGTGGTTCAACCAATGTTTTCAATGTCGATCGCATCACTTTATATACCAGTGAATTGATGGACGAAACGACCTTGTTTGAGGCGTTCCATGTGGCGCAAAATGGTATTGCCATGGCTGGTCAGGCGCGTTTGTCGTCTTCTGGTCAAGCGGTGACCTTCACCCCAGATGCACCGTTTGAAAACGATGCCATCATTCATGTTTATGTCGACAGCAATGCCAAAGATGATTCGGGCAATGCGATGAATCATTATCAAGGTAACTTTAAAACCGCGAGTCTTAATAGCGTCGGTATTCGACCCACCGCCACCACCTATGTGCCAACCTCTGGCAGTACGGGTGTGATGGTCAACAGTCAAATTCAGATTGCTTATAACCAGTCAATTAATGAAACCTTTGTCAACGAGACTTATATTAATTTGCGCATTGATGGCGGCGTGATTGTGCCAGCGCAAATCACTCTGTCTGAAGACCAGCGTTTGGTTAATATCAAGCCTGATGTGTTGCTAACCGCCAATACTTATTATTACGTCAGCATGAGTTATGCCATCGAAGATACCGATGGCGAACAGCAGCGTTATAACCGCAGTTATAGTTTCACTACCGGTGCCGATGCCATTGAAGATACTCAGCGTCCGTTGGTTAGCGGTATGAGTCCGGGCCACGGTATGGAAAATGTCGCGCTTAATCCGCGTTACCAGGTGCATTTTGATGAACCCATCAATACCCTGAGTGTGACCAAAGAGCCGAGCATTAGCATGGCATTCTCGGCAGATAACCAGCAAATGATGTATATGCGTTATGCCCCGTTAGCGGCCAATACCGAACACACTGAAACCATTGCTGGCATCACCGATTTGGCCGGCAACGCAGTGGTATCGCACACTGAATCGTTTACCACCGGTGAGTTCGCCGATATCACCATCCCTAATTTTGTTAGCTATTTGCCTGAGAGCAATTCAACGGTAGCGCCCAATACCCCTGTGGTATGGCAAATGACTGAAGTGATTGATGCCCTAAGCCTTAATGACAACACCATTTATGTTAAAGACACCAGCATTAGTGGTTCGCCAAAAGTCGCCGGTTCGGCGTCTGTCAGTGCTGATGGTCAGACCCTGACTTGGGTTGCTGATCAAGGTCTGTTGGTGGGTCGTCGATATTATGCGGTATTAGGTTCAGTCACTGATTTAAGTGGCAATGTTAATGGCACTGATGCGTATTACTTCACCACCGATACCGTGGCTGATAATACCGCACCTGAGCTAAGCCTGACTTCGGTGACACAAGGCATGACCGAAGTGGCGACCAATGCCAGAGTTCGATTACGCTTTAACGAAGCCATTAATAAGCACAAACTGGCGGGTATCACCTTAAGTTATGGTGGCGAAGTGCATCCGGTGCGTTACGACATCAATACCGACCGCACTGAAGTGACCTTAATTCCGGTCAGTCTGTTACCAGCCCAAAGCCAAATCACCCTGAGCATCGCCGATGTCACCGATATCAGTGGCAACCTTATCGTTGCTTCAGCGCTGAATTTTACCACTGAGGTGGGCATTGATACCGCAGTGACCAGCATCGTCAATTTCAGCCCAGTGAGCAATTCAGAGGTGGCCAGTAATGTTAAATTGACCCTCAATTATGGCGAACGGATGGATTTTGTCTCGGTCAACAGCAACAGCTTTAAAGTGTATAACAATACTCAGGGCCGTTATGTTACGGGTAATTACAGCCTTGACCAGAGCGCTAGCTTGGTCCACTTTAGTCCTGAAACGCCATGGACCGTAGGCGATAACTATCGCTATTATGTTAGGTATCTGCGTGATTTAGCCGGTAACAGTTTGTCGGCCAGCGGTTGGCATTATTTCACCGTGGTGGCGACCGATGATGTCGCTGCGCCAGTGGTAGTGAGCAGTAATATTGTCGATGGTATGAGCAATATCGCGGTCAATGCACCGCTTAAATTCAAATTTGATGAAGCCCTCGGTGCCCATTGTGTCAATAGCAACACCGTACAGCTATTGCTTGACGGTGTGGCGGTTGAAACGCAGCTTGTGTTAAGTACTGATCGCCAGCAAATTACCTTGACCCCGGGCGCACATTTGAGTGCGGGCGGCAGCTATCAGCTGGTGGTTGATGGTTTGTGTGATAACTCGGGTAATCAGTTGGCAGCGCAATCCACCCACTTTACCGTCAGTGTTGATGGTACTGTCGATACCGCTTATCCACGTTTAAGCACCATCTCACCGACCAATGGTGAAACCGATGTCGATGTGAATAGCCCAATCGTCATGACCTTTGATGAAGCCATTGCCCCGACTGCTACGCCAGATGAAATTCGCGTTTATGTCAGTGGTACCAGTGGTTATATCGCTGGAGATTTTGACTTTAACGATAACGTGGTGACATTCACACCGTTAAACGCTTTGCCGGGCAGCAGCCAAATCACGGTGTATTTGCGCTATGTGAGAGATATCGTTGGTAATGGTGCTTGTTGTTGGAGTTATACCTTTAATACCCAAAGTGTCTTTGATACGCAAGCACCACAAGTGGTGTCAATTACTCCGGCAGATGGTGCCATGGATATTGGTGTGAATACCCCGGTGGTGCTGCGATTTAATGAGTCGTTAAATGCCGCCACGGCCACCAACAGTCATTTTAAAATCTACAGCAATGGCAACCTGATCAGCCCCAGTGTTTATCGTGCCAGTGATAATCGCACCGTCACCTTACGCGGCACCTGGCCTGCGGGTCAGGCCATTTCGGTGATTGTTACCGATCAGGTTAAAGACCTCAGCAACAATGCCATGGTGGATTATGCCAGTGTGTTTACCACCGCGGTGGTCGATACCGATGCCGTCCGTCCGAGTGTGGTGCGTCAGTATCCAAGCTCTGGTGCCACCAATGTTAGCAATGTTGATAAGGTGACCTTATATACCAGCGAATTGATGGATGCCAGCAGCTTAGATGGCGCTTTTCATGTCGCGCAAAATGGTGTGTTGATGAGTGGTGTGGTCGAGCTTGCCTCGTCTGGTCAGGCGATGACCTTTACCCCGAATACCCCGTTTTTAGACGATGCCTTGATTCATGTCTATCTTGAAAGTAGCGCTATTGATGATTCTGGTAACCCGGTTAACCATTACCAAGGTAACTTTATCACCGACGGTGGCGCAACGGCTGGCGTGCGTCCGACACCGACTACTTATATTCCTAGCTCGGGTCAAACCGAGGTGATGATTAATGCCCAATTACAGGTGGCTTACAACCAAGCACTTGATCAAGCATTTATCAACGAGACCTACGTTAACTTGCGCATTGATGGTGGCATTATTGTGCCAGCACAGTTGAGTTTGTCGACAGATAAAAAGATCATCACCATTGAGCCAGATGGTTTGTTACAGCCGAGCACCTATTATTATGTCAGCCTCGATTATCGTATTGAAGATACCGATGGCGATTATCAGCGTTACAATCGCAGCTATAGCTTCACCACTGCGCAAAGTGCGGCAGAAGATACCCAGCAGCCAATGGTAATAGCGATGAGTCCGGGCAATGGTGCGCAAAATGTGGCACTGAATCCGCGCTATCGAGTGCGTTTTGATGAACCTATTAACAGCCTTAGTGCGCAGCTTGAAGAGAATATGAGCGTTTGGTTTGGTGCCGATAGCAAAGAGATTTTATATCTGCGTCATCAACCTTTAGCGGCCAATGCTGAACATGCCGAAACCGTGCTGGCCTTAACTGATTTGGCAGGTAACCCATTGGTGCCACACACCGAGTCATTCACGACTGGTGAGTTTGCCGATGTGGTTATTCCTAACTTTGTTAGCTATGTGCCTGAGAGTAATCAAACCGTGGCCACCAATGTGTCGGTGGTGTGGCAAATGGATGAAGTGATTGATGCGCTGAGTTTGAATAACAACACCGTCTATGTCAAAGACACCAATATTAGTGGTTCGCCCAAAGTGGCGGGCAGCGCGTCGTTAAGCACTGATGGTCGCACTATCACTTGGATTGCTGATGATGTATTACCAGTGGGTCGTCGTTTTTATGCGGTATTGGCCGCTGTCACCGATTTAAGTGGCAATATCAATGGCACCTATGCTTATTATTTTCATACCACTACCACACCTGATTTGGTTGCCCCGGTGGTCAGTCAAACGTCAGTGTTTGAAGGATTAGCAGATGTAGCGACAAATACCCGGGTGAGAGTGTTATTTGATGAAAGCATCAACAAACAACAGTTAACAGCGGTGACTTTGAGTGTCGTTGGCGCCAGTGAGGCGCTTCAGAGTCGTTATGAACTCAACGCTGCGCGCACTGAGTTAACGGTGATCCCCGTTAGCCTGTTACCAGCCAATAGCGACATCACTTTGACCATCGCGGGCATTAAAGATTTAAGCGGCAATGAAGTGATAGCGTCGAGCATTAACTTCACCACTGAGGTGGGCACCGATACCACCGCCAATGGCGTGATTAGCTTTAGCCCAGCGGCCAATGGCGAAATCGCCACTAATGGCATGATCACCGTTGATTTTGGTGAGCGTGTTGATGTGGCTTCGGTCAATGCGACCAACTTTAAGGTTTATAACGATACCCAGGGCCGTTATGTCACAGGCACCTATCGCCTTGAAAACAACGGCCGTCATATTCGCTTCACGGCACTTTCACCTTCGGGCTCCGCGGGTTGGGTTGAAGGTGACAAATACCGCTTCTATATGCGTTATTTGCGCGATTTGGCGGGTAACAGCTTCCCGACCAGTGGTTGGCATTATTTCACCGTTACTGGCGCTGCCGATGTGGACGCACCACAAGTGGCCAGCGCCAATATCAGCGATGGTATGACCGATATCGCCGTGAATGCGCCATTTAAATTGTCGTTTAACGAAGCTTTGGCGGCCCATTGTGTTAATAACAACACGGTACAGTTATTGCGTGATGGTGTTGCGGTTGATGCGACGGTGGTGTTAAGTGGCGATCGCAAGCAAATCACTTTGACCCCAACTGAGCACTTAAGTGCTGGTGGCCATTATCAGCTGATGGCGACAGGTTTATGTGATACCTCGAATAATCAGCTGGCACAATATACCAGTAACTTTACCGTCAGCGCATCGGATGTTGCGGATACTGCTTACCCGCAATTGTCAGAGATTTTGCCAGTGAACGGCAGTACTGAAGTGGCGGTGAATAGCCAAATCGTATTGACCTTTAATGAACCTGTGGCTGCCACCAATACGTTGGAGCAAATTCGGGTTTATGTTAATGGCACCACCGGCTATATCGCTGGTGATTTTGACTTTAATGGCAATGTGGTGACCTTTACCCCGTTGAATCCTCTACCGGGTAACTCGGTTATTACCGTGTACTTGCGTTATGTGCGCGATATCGTCGGTAATGGTGCCTGTTGCTGGAGCTACAACTTCACTACCCAAAGCGTGTTTGATAGCCAAGCCCCTCAAGTAGTGTCGGTGACCCCTGCGGATGGCAGCATGGATATTGGTGCTAATACTCCGGTGGTGTTGAGCTTTAACGAATCGCTGAATGGCGCAACGGTCAATAACAGCAACTTTAAGGTGTACAGCAACGGCAGCCTGATATCGCCGAGTGTTTATCGTTCGATTGACAGTCGTACCGTCACCTTGCGCGGCACTTGGCCGTCTGGTCAAGCCATTTCGGTGGTGGTGTCTAGTGATGTTAAAGACTTAAGCAATAATGCCATGGTCGATTACGTTAGCCTGTTTAGTACTGCGGTGGTAGATACCGATAACAACCGACCGTCAGTGGTACGTCAGTATCCAGGCAGTGGCGCAACCAATGTCACTAATGTTGACCAAATCAGCTTATATACCAGTGAGTTAATGGACGAGAGTTCATTGCAAGGTGCCTTTAATGTGGCCCAAAACGGCGTGCTGGTGACAGGTCAGGTGGCGTTGGCGTCGTCTGGTCAGGTTATTACCTTTACTCCGGATAGCCCGTTTGTTGATAAAGCGCTGATCCATATTTATCTTGATGCGACAGCCCTTGATGACTCGGGTAATGCGTTAAATAACTATCAGGGTAACTTCACCATGGCTGGAGCGAGTAATGTTGGCGTTAGACCTACACCTGGCACGTATATTCCCAACAATGGCAGCTTGAATGTGATGCTGAATCCGCAGATTCAGATTGCTTATAACCAGGCGATGAATGAAGCGTTTATTAATGAAACCTATATCAGCTTAAGGGTGGATGGCGGTGCCTTGGTACCTGCGCTAATCGCGTTGTCGGCAGACAAACAAGTGGTCAATATCACGCCAAATGCGCTGTTAACCGCGAGCACTTATTACTACGTTAGCCTCGATTATCGCATTGAAGATACCGATGGCGATTACCAGCGTTATAACCGCAGCTTTGGTTTTACCACAGGTATCGATGATGTTGAAGATACCCAGCGGCCGATGGTGACCGCAATGAGTCCGGGTAACAATATCGACAATGTCGCACTTAATCCGCGATATCGGGTTCGTTTTGATGAACCTATCAATTCATTAAGTGCTCAGTTAGAGGGTGATATGAGCGTTTGGTTTGGTGCCGACAATCAGGAGGTACTATACCTGCGTCATGCGCCACTGGTGGCCAACACTGAACACACTGAAACCATTACCACCATCACCGATTTGGCGGGTAACGAAGTAGTACCACACAGTGAAGTGTTTACTACGGGTATTTATGCCGATGTCACGGTGCCGAATTTTGTTAGCTATTTACCTGAGAGTAACTCGACGGTTGCGACCAATACCTCGGTGGTATGGCAGTTTAATGAAGTGATTGATGCCTTAAGCCTCAATACCAATACGGTTTATGTCAAAGACACTAGCCTGAGTGGTTCGCCTAAAGTGGCGGGTAGCGCGCAGTTGAGTGCCGATGGCCGCACCATTACTTGGGTCGCTGATGCGCAAGCGGGTGCCTTATTACCTGATCGACGTTATTATGCGGTGGTTGCTGGTGTGACCGACTTAAGTGGCAATGTGAACAGCACTGATGCGTATTATTTCACTACCGGTCCGGTGGCCGATAATGCTGCGCCGACGGTGAGTTTGACCTCGATTGAACAGGGGCTGAGCGAAGTACCGACCAATGCCCGGATTAGAGTTCGCTTTGACGAAGCCATTAATAAGCAACAACTGGCTGGTGTGATGTTGGCTGATGCGGCCCAAAGTTACCCGGTGCGTTATGAGTTGGGTTCGGGTAACACAGAATTGACCGTTATCCCGGTGAGCTTATTGCCAGTGAACACTGAACTGACGCTGACCATTGCGGGTATTAAAGATATCAGTGGCAACCAGATTGTCGGCTCAACCCTTGGCTTTAGCACGGGTGCTAGCGTCGATACTCATGCCAAAGCGTTGATGAACACTAGCCCTTATGGTAATGCGGTGGTATCACCTAATGGCCTGGTGAGCGTGCAATATGGCGAGCGAATTGATGCGGTATCGGTGAGTAATGCGACGTTCAAACTGTACAACCAAACCAAAGGGTTATATGACATCAGCAGCTTTAGCCTCAGTGATGATGGCAAAGCGGTGGTACTGACGCCAGCGGCTTTGATTGTTGGTGATCAGTATCGCTATTACATCAGCAACTTACGTGATTTGGCGGGTAATACCCTCAGTGCGACCGGTTGGCATTACTTTACCGTAGCACAGGGCAATGATTTTATTGCCCCGACCTTACAAATGAGCAATATCACTGATGGTAGTGAGATTGCCATTAACGTGCCGATTAAACTGAGCTTTAGCGAAGCGCTGGCGGCCCATTGTTTGTACAGTGATACGGTTGCATTGAGGTTCGCTGGCGAAAACGGTGAGAAAGTTGCGGTTCAAACCAGCATCAGTACTGATCGCCGTTTGGTGACCATCACTCCTTCCTCTCATTTAGCCGCAGCTGCCAGTTATCAACTGGTGGCCGAAGGGTTATGTGATGTCGCGGGTAATAAAATGGCGACTTATACCTTGAACTTTAGCACCCAAGCCAGTGGCACCGTTGATAATATAGCGGCTAAAGTGGTATCGATTACTCCGGATAACCAAAGCCAAGATCAGGCATCGAACACTGAGATAGTGGTGACGTTTGATGAGTTTATCGACCCATTGAGTATTGGGGTTAATGCTTCAAACTCAGCGGTACGAATCTATACCGGTTCGACCTATTACCCCGGTGATTTTAGCGTGACGGGCAGTGAAGTGACGTTTATTGCTGCCGAACCTTTCCCGGCCAGTACAAAAATCACCGTTTACCTGTATAATGTGCGCGACTTGGTGGGCAACCGCCATTGTTGTACCGCGATGGAATTTACCACCGCGCCGTAAAACGGATGATGGTAGGGTGCGCACTGCGCACCATTAACCTAACGGTTAACGCCAATCCCAGAACAAAGCAAGACAGCAACAAAGGTAACAAGCAAGATGAACAGTAAGATATTAAGTGTGGTGGTTATTGTCGGTTTGGCAGGTTTAGCTGGCTGGTGGAGCCTTTCTGACCAGCCAACCGAGCAGCTCGCTGAGCAAGGCGAACAGGTTGAGCATCAAGTACAACCGACCCCAAAACCGCCCAAAGCGGCTCCGCCATCAGAGTCACCAAATTTTGACACCCGATTGATAGCGAAAAAACAACAACCCGCAGCGCAAGCCGAATCTCAGGCCGACATTGTGGCAGAAACGGTGGCAAGCGTTGAACAACAAGAGCAAGCCATGCAATTGGTGATTCAAGATTACAATGCGGCGTTAAACGATCCTGCGGCGAAAAAAGCCTTTGAAACCAAATTTAAAGCACAAAGTGCTGAGTATAAAAAAGCGATTCTGGCCAAGTTAAAGCGAGATGAATTATGAGATTGGTCGGTGTTAAGGTGACAGTTAAGGTGATAGTTAAGGTTATAGCGTTGTCATTAATGGCGATGATAAGCTTTTCGACTTTGGCCTTAACGGCAGCGCCCACTAAAGCCGCAGCGCCTGCGGCGAAGATCATCCCCAGCCAAATCAAACACCAAGATTTTTTGCTTGACCCCTATAAACCCGGTGCCCCGTCGGTAGTGGTATTTAAAGACCCTTACTGCGGTTATTGCATCAAAGCATTACAGCGTTTAGACCGTTTAAGCGAATATAATGTTTACATGTTTTGGGCCGGCATTTTAGGCGATCGCAGTGTTAAAAAAGTCGAACAAATCATGAACTGTGCGGCACCGATTTCTAATCAAGTATTTAACAGTGTGATCCAGCGCAGTGAGTTGAATTGTGAACAGGGTATGACCTTTGCCACTCAACACCTTAAAGCGTTGAACGATGAAATGGTCGGCAACTATCAACCTAACTCTGTGCCGTCTTATCACTTTGGTGGCCGTAAAGTGTATGTGAGCCAATTAGATAAATTTAAAAACAAACTGCGCATGAACATCACCCCGATTCAATTACAGTGGCAACGTTATAGCAGCTTAAGAGTCGCCAATACCGACCATCAAGGCTTGGCCAATGCGATTGTGTTTTTGCCTAAAGAGAGTGTAAAACGCGAGTACTTGATTGATGCGTTAAAAAAAGATAACAACTATAGTTGGTACTTGGTTGAAGATAGCTGTGTTGCCACAGGTAAAGGTAATAGCGGTGCTGATTGTACTAAGCAACAGAAACTGGCGCAGGAATTACGCTTGTTATTAGATGTGACCGATGCTTCTGCCAGCGCTACTGTGGTTAATGGCACGGTGATCAATCCGTTGCGTTATAAGCAGTATTTCTCGGCGGGATTGTCGATGATGTTGGCGTCGAAATAGTATGGGATGGGTGGTGCGCCCTCTGGTTGGTTTCATCACCGTAGGATGGTGTAGAGCGCAGCGAAACCCATCAGTTGGCCGCACAATGGCAAAAAGTCACCAGTTATTGCCAAATTCCGATGGGTTTCGCTACAGGCTCTACCCATCCTACGGCCAAATTAAATTGATCCAACAGCCTAGCGCAGTGCGTAGCCTACGGTGGTAAATTGAAGCGTTTTTATCTATTGGGTTTATTGCTTTTCCTTCCGGCAATCTTGTTAATATCGATCATCACACTGGTTGCTCGCCCTGATAATACTTTAGCGCCTGAAAATATCACCCTTTCCACGACCCCCATTACCCCAGTGAGCTTTGTTGAATCAGCCATTAGCAAAGGTTTGCAGTTTGAACACCAAAGACGCAGCCATGGCCTCAATTCTATTGCCGACAGCTATGGCAATGGCATTTGTGTGATTGATTTTGATAATGATGGTTTTGACGATATCTTTGTCACCGCCGGATTAGGCGCGACCCGCCGTTATGGTAAAGATCACTGGTGGAATATTTCATCGTCAAGCATCTTATATCGCAATATTGATGGCTCCCATTTTGCCCCAGTTCAATTGCCACAACAGACCATCACCGGGTTTGGTTGCACCATCGGTGATATCAATAATGATGGTCTAAACGACATTGTGGTGGGCGACCTAGGCAAAGTACATTTACTGCTCAATGGTGCAGAATCTTTCACTTATCAACCTCAGCCATTAACCTCGGCCAATGACTGGCCAACCTCGATGTTGGTCAATGATATCAATGAGGATGGTCTTGCGGATATCCTTATCGCGACTTTGGTGAACTATCAAAACGATTTAAAGGTTGGCCATGAGGATTATGGTTATCAGGTGTCGACCACCTTTGGTACCAGCGAGTATACCGGTCAGAATAATCTAGTGCTGCTGGGGCAAGCCAAGGATGTGGCGTTTAAAACTCATGTTTTGCCTGGCCAACAACGGACCTTGTCAATTTTACCCGCATCTATTGGTAGCTTTGTTGCCGTCAATGGCAAAGGCAGTAATACGGTGATGCAGCACCTAGGCGAAGCACAAGGCGATTCAGCGTTATCTGGGTTAACCTTTCCTGCGGTACAAATCAGCCCCATCAAAGTCGCCAATGAAAACTATTTTGTCATCGCCAACCATGGCACCAGCGGCGTGCAATTAATTAACCTTGAGCAAAAAATCAATCAGGCATGGGCAAAAAAGCTCACTAATGATGTGATTGACGCCAGTCAGAGTTGGGCGACGCTGGTGAGTGACTTTAATAATGATGGCTTGGCCGATGTCGCTTTGGCCAGTGGTTTTGCCACACCAGCCATTAATATGCCTTCGCGGCCCCAAGGTGCGGTAAACCATCTGTTATTTCAGGATCATAACGGTGGTTTTAAAGCGGCCGACAACGCCTTTAAGCCAAAGCTGGCGCGCTCATCTCGTGGTGCGACTTTTGGCGATTTCAACAATGATGGTTTTGTTGATATGGCGTTTTTGAATAATAATAACTTTGCGTCTTTGTATTTAAACGAGGGTAATGATAATCACTGGGTCAGTTTTATTTGCCAGCCGCTGGCGTTATGTGGTGGTAGTCAGTGGACAGTCACTGCGGGTAAGCAGATATACCAGCAATCGTGGGATCGGGTTCAACCTTATTTGTCTTATGTGTCACAGCGAATACACTTCGGTCTGGGTCAGGCGGTTAACTCGGTTAAGTTAAGTGTTGCAGGAGGCCAATACGATGTCGTGGTTGATACCATTTATCGACTGGATTTGGCCGCTGGGACCATTGAACCCTTGCAACCCAAGATAGAGCAGAGCGATGCCATGGATAGCGACAGTTTATTCCATGCCATTATTGCCACTGAAAACCCACAACAGCTGGTGGCTCTGCTAGCGACGATAACACTAAAAGACCAGCAAGCGACCCAGTTACTGGCGCTACTAAAAAGCTATCGCTTAAACCTGCCGCAATTAACCCAAAGCGCTGATCACCGTGTGGTGGTGACGCTGGCGTGGTTGATGAGTCAAACTTCAACAGTATCGCCGCTGTTAATTGACTTGTTGATGGATTTGGAAAACCGGGTATTTGTCGATCACCTCAGCAGTATGGTGAGCAGCCTATACAATCAGGCATTTTGCCGTTTTACGGATAAGCTGGCTTATTGGTTTGATGAAGAAGAAGTATTGCCTGAAACCAAATTGGCGCTATTGCCAGTGGTATTACACCAGGGCCTACGTAGCATGAGTGGAAATGCTCAGCGTTTTCAGTGTGCCATTGAATCAGTTTCATACTCAGCGCAAACCACCATTGGTAGTTCGTTGTTGCCGCTGCTGAGGGGCAAAGACAGTGCTGCGATCATTAGAGCCATCGGGCGATTGAAGTTCTCTAAAGCTTTACCTCAACTGGCATCGTTTTGCCAGCAAGCCACAGATGCGCTGGTATTGGCCGAATGCCAAATCAGTTTGTTTAAATTGACTGGTATCGCTACACCAGGAAAGGCTGATAAACAAAGTCGTCGATTCTTTGCCGTCCATTCTGATGCGTTGCTGTTAAAAAATATCAATCTCAAACTACCCTTGCTACAGAGTATCCGCCAAGCGAATTATCATTTGTCGATGATTAAAGATCACCGCTACATCGGTTATCAGGCGCTGTTATTGCAGGGTCAGTATGACCTACTCAGCCAAACCTCGCTAAACCATGATAAGGCTGATATGGTCACTTTTATCCAACGGGTCAAAAACCAGTATCCGGCTGAGGTCGACAAATACGTGCAGCAGCTGTTTGCTGGCAACCACGCACTCGCGGCATCTTTGCTGCCCTTTGTGTCGAACAGCACCTTATTGTCGTTTATCGTCAGTGAAAGTGCACCTCATAGCCAGGAGGTGGCCAGCAAGCTGGTGCAGCAATGTGTATTAAGACAAACCCTAGTGGCACCTTGCCAACAACATTTTGGCGTTAAAACCTCAGTAACAAACTTAAGCGCTGAAAAATTACTATCGTTGCCAGCGGTTCAGCTTTATTATCTGATTTATGCCGCTAGCCCGGTGCATAAGCAAGTGATTGCCCGCCAGCTTTATTTGGGCAGTTTGAAAGCTAATTTGAAAGCTAATTTTAAAACATCAGCAAGCACCATTTTTGCCCTGTTACATCATAATGATTTATATCGCTTAATTGAAAAAGCACAGCCCAGTTGGGTGAATGACTTTTTGGCCTATAGCTTTAAAACCAATCAAGCGGTTGCTGGCGTTTGGTTAAAGCAGTATCAAGCGCAGAAATACGATTTGTCGTGGCTTAAACTTTATCTCAAAGGACACTTAGCAAAGGGGACGTATGGACCTTAAAGAAGCGACATTACTAAAACTCTTCGTCAGCGCGTTATTGCTGTTAATCGTCACCGGCACGCTAAATTTGCTGTGGCCAATGGCGGCCATTTACCAGCAAATGCTGTCCTTGTTACACCTGTTATCTGGTGTGCTTAGTAGCGGCATCGCGATTTTCTACGCCTATAAACACACCAGGCAAACCCTAGGGTTCAGGCGAGTCAGCTCAGTGATTATCGGTGCCAGCAGCTTTATCGCCTTTTTGGTGGCGCTGGTGACGGGCATTATATTGTCGATAGCTGGGGTGACCGAGGTTTATCAGGGTTATCTGCTGGTGCATGATGTGGCGTCTTATTTATGTGTGGCGCTGCTTGGGTTGCATATTGTGATTCATTTGCTGACCTTTCCGACAAGAAGACTGAAAAACCAAGGTGGGCGCTTAATCACATTGGATTTGAGTCTATTTAAAAGCCTAGCAATTACCGCTGTGGCGGGTATTGGATTTTTGTCTTTAATGGCCATGCTTAATGCGTTTACGGCCAATAACACTCCTCAGCCGCAGCCCGTCGACAATTACAGCTATAACTATTCGAGCGAAGCGGGCAAAGGCAAATTCCTACCGAGCATGGCATCCACTGAGGGTGACCGGTTTATCGCTGAGGATCATATTGCCCAATCTAAATCCTGCATCAACTGTCATCAAACCATCGGTGAGCAATGGCTGGCATCAACCCATCGCCATGCGGCGGATGATCCGACCTATGTCAGAAATATCAACTTGTTAGAAAAGAAAAAAGGCATCGAAGCCACTCGCTACTGTGAAGGCTGCCATGCGCCGATTGCATTGCTCACCGGGCAACTGAGTCAAGGTGGCAAACATGCCGGGGTCGCGGGCACCACCGCCAATCATGAGGGCATTAGCTGCATGTCATGCCATGGCGTTGACAAAATCCACAGCACCCAGGGTAATGCCAGTTATAATTTTG
Source organism: Phenylobacterium sp. (assembly GCA_047617105.1). GTDB lineage: Bacteria > Pseudomonadota > Gammaproteobacteria > Enterobacterales > Alteromonadaceae > JABSOG01. The sequence continues at coordinate 32,481 of JBLGCB010000025.1, forward strand.
TCGCTAAGCAAGATTATTTATTTGAACACAGCGACCAAGCCTGGCTAAAAACCCTTAATCACTTGAGCATCAAACTCAGGCCGCAACAGCACAAACAAGATTTGCTGGCACCGGTGTTACAAACGGCGACTTTTTGCAGTTCATGCCACAGCCAGTTTATGGACAAATCGATGAACAACTGGGGTTGGGTCAAGATGCAAAACGAATACCTCGCTTGGAGTAACAGCAAGTTTAACCAATCCCGAGATACTCGTTTCTCCCATCCAGAGAGTAAAAACTGCCAAAGCTGTCATATGCCGCAAATGGCCGCCAGTGGCATGTCTGCCAATCATAAAGGCGAAGTGAGTAGCCACTATTTTGTTGGTGCCAATATGATGCTGGCGAAACAATTCAATAATCATAAACTGGCGCAACTGACCGAACAGTTTCTGCAACAAGACAAAATCTCCATCTACATCGTGCCGCCAGAAGACCAACTGGCGCAACAAAGCGCCTTGTTTGTCAATCCTGACACCGGACTCGACAGAAAATATCCCGTGGCACTATATCGCGGCGAAACCCGCGACTTAACGGTATTGGTGAACAACCATGGCGTCGGCCATAACTTTCCCGGCGGCAGCATCGATTTAAACGAAGCGTGGATTGCCTTTAAGGTTATCGACGGGGCACAACGTGAGGTGTATTCCAGTGGCCACCTGTTGCCCGATGACTCAATCGAACCAAAAGCCACGGTATACAAAGAAACCGCACTGAATCAATCCGGCGAAGAGGTATGGCGACACGATTTGTTTAACATGGTCGGACGCAGTTATATCAATGTGGTGCCAGCGGGCGCGACCGATGTGATTGAGTATAAACTGAGTATTCCAGACTGGGCGGTATCGCCATTGAATATTTCGGCGACCTTGAAGTTTCGTAAACTCAATCCCAAGTACTTGCATTGGGTGGAATTGGAGCAAGATATTGTCGCCAATCCGGTGGTGGATATCGCCCGAGATTCGTTGTCGGTGACCTTGCGGAAGGTTGAGGGGATTCAGTAAGCAATGACTTCTGTTTAAAATCCTTTATTGACAGATATCAATGAACTGAATATAAAAAATCATTTATTATGCAACCAATTGGGCTACGAAAGTGTTATTATAACAATATATAAAACATAAAAGTGGCTATTTATATTTAGCTCTGATACAGTATTGATCGTATCAAGGCTGTCGTTGCTTTACTTTGTCCTTGTTTTTCATCTAACAATCATTTCTGTTAAACTGTTACTACGTATTTGGAGTTCTTAGTGAGTCGTAAAATGGGTCGTAAGCTAATCACCTTCGATTGGGCGAAGGGGAACGGGAAGCGAGTGCTCGCAGCTTTCAGTTCCCCTGAGGTGGAGGCATGGAAGCCGACAGGGGAGTGCCACAAGGATGTGTAGGTTACAAAAGCTTGTTACTTTCGATTATGCTTTGGGGGAGTTACTACGCAGTAAAGCCAACTTTGGCATTCTGGAGGGATTTTTAAGTGAATTGTTATTCACCGATATCACGATCGAGGCAATCTTAGAGAGTGAATCCAATAAAGAAACTCGTCATAACAAGCAAAACAGGCTTGATATCAAGGTGCGTGATGCTGATGGTCAGTTGATTTTAATTGAGATTCAGTATTCAAGAGAGCAGGACTATCTATTTCGAATTTTATTTGAAACCTCCAAGTGCATTACTGAGCATTTGGAGCAGGGCCAGGATTATTCTGATATCAGTAAAGTCATTTCTGTGAGTATTCTGTATTTCGACTTTTGTAAGGGGGATGACTACATCTATCATGGCACAACCCATTTTGTTGGCTTGCATTATAATACCGAATTAGAGCTAAATGAGGCGCAGAAAAAACTATTTAACCTCGAAAAAGTCTCAGATATCTTTCCCGAACACTACATCATTAATGTTAAAAACTTTGATCACAAAGCGGCTGACTCTTTGGATGAGTGGATTCATTTTCTAAAAACTGAAGAAATAGAAGAGCATTTTAAAGCAAAGGGTTTAAAAGAAGCCAAAGAAAAACTGGATGTGCTGAAATTAGATGCCGATGAAAAAATCGATTACGACAGACATATCAAACAACTGCGTCATGAACGCAGTAATTATAAGTCGACTTTTATTTTAGGCAGAGAATATGGTAAGGATGAAGGTATTGGAATTGGCTTAGAACAAGGTTTAGAGAAAGGTTTAGAACAAGGTTTTGAAAAAGGTATAGCGCAAGGTGATGAAAATTTACGTATAGAAAAAGAGAAAAATCGTCAGAATAAAATAGATTCAGCCAAAGCGATGCGAAAAAGCGGTTTAAGCATTGAAGATGCGGCTCGATTTAGTGGCCTTGGTGTTGATGACGTTAGATCTTTGGATGATTGAATTATCATAACTATTCAGCGCACTCACCTTTCGCACCATAACTGCGTTATTTCCGTACTCAAACAGTTACATATGACCTATATGCGCCTATTTTCCGTGCGCAAATGCCTTGTTCTGAAACGAAATCTAAGCACGCTGAACAGTCATGAGGCACCATGCTAAAAGCCATCCACCACGCTGCAATAATCTGCTCGGATTACGATAAATCAAAACTTAGATTCAAGTAATAAGTGCAATCCCAATACTCATGCGGCTTTGCGTTCAGGTTCACTAAAAAACACCGCATGAGGTGTTCTATAATTTAAGGTTTTTCTGGGACGATGGTTGAGTTTTTC
>JBLGCB010000026.1:0-34788 GCA_047617105.1 Phenylobacterium sp.
CAGCACAAGATGGTGATGGCATGGCGGCCATGGCACGCATGTTTGCGGTTGATGGCAGTGCGTTAACCGATGAAATTGTGTTAAACCAGTACGCTGGCGAAAATCAATACGATGTGGATTTGGCACCGCTGACCGATGGTGGTTTTATGGCCATTTGGGCTTCAGATGATGCCGATGGCGATAATGTCGGTGTGATGGGACGTCAATTTGACCGTTATGGTGTGGCGAAAACCGTTGAGTTTAGAGTCACTGAACAGTGGCAAGGTCCACAGTATATGGCCAGCATTGCCCTGATGAAGGATGGTCGAATTGCGGTGCCGTATAGCGACGCTACTGGCAGCCATTATAATGTAGCGGTAGCAATGATTACTCCGGGTACTGATGGTACAGATATCCTGCAAGGTGATACGTCCAACAACCTGCTGATTGGCAATGGTGGCAACAACACGCTTTATGGTGAAGACGGCGATGACCAATTACTCGATGGTACCTTGGCCTTTGGTGGTGAGGGTAATGATACCTTCTATGGCGGTTTCGACCTTTACGGCGGTAATGGCGAGGATACCTTCCACGGTGGCAGCATCATCAATGCGGATGCGGGTAACGATGAAATGTTTATCGGCAGCGAAGACAGCTTCATCGATGGTGGTGAAGGTTTTGATGTGGCATTTTTTAGCGGCAACATCACCGACTATAAAGTGACCGATAATCTCAATGGTACTTATACCATCGATGATCTTCGTGATGGTTCACCGCAGGGCAGCAATGTTTTGCGCAACGTTGAAGCAACCGAATTTGCCAATGACCGCCGTACCTTAGGCGCTTCATCGGCACCGTTATGGCATCAGACGGTACAACTACCTACCGATGGCAGCGTCGATATCAGCTTTGTCAGCAATGGCAGCATCAGCCAATGGCCAACCTCTGGCACATTGGTATGGGACAGCAATAATGGGCTTTATGTATATACCGCACCAGCGGGTTTCTCAGGTGTCGACAGCTTCAGTTATATCGATGGTACTGGCACTGAACGCGTAGTGCGCATTGAAGTGGGTCTGGCGGGTAATGGCGGCGGTATCACCACGAGCAGTACTAACAAAAATCAGTTTGACCCGCAAGTGGCGGCATTAACCAATGGTGATTATGTGGTGGTGTGGGAAAACTATAAGAGCAATGTTAGCGACATTTATTTTCAGCGCTTTAATGCTCAAGATGTGGCACTTATAACCCCTAAAAGAGCCCATTATGTCTCTGCATCGAAACAGGTTGACCCGACAATCACCGCGACGCATGATGGCGGCTTTGTGCTTGGCTGGCAAGATGCGAGTACGGTTTACGCCCTGCGTTTTAACGCAGACAATACTGAAAATGGCAGTGTTATCAACCTTAGCCCCGTCTATGGTCGCAAAAATGATGTTGGATTGGACACTTTGGCGGATGGCTCTTTGGTTGCAGTATGGGACAACGAAACCAACAGCCAATTAAAGGCCGACTTATATCAAGCCGATGGTCGGGTCATTAACAACAACTTTTCGTTGCTGAACTTTGTTTCGGGCACTCACCGAGAAGTGACAGTAATGGCGCAAGCAGATGGTGGTTTTATGGTTGCCGCGTTGGTAGGCAATAAAATTTACACCCAACGCTTTAATCACCTAGGCGAATCTTATGGTGATGCAAAGCTGGCCAGTAGTGTCGATACCGCGTTGGTGGTTGAGGTGAGTCAGGTGACTTTAGTTGAATTAACAGACGGTCGCTATGTGGTTGGTTGGACATCAAGTGCGGGGCAAGACGGCGATGGCAACAGCGCAATGGCACGCGTATTTGGCGCTGATGGACTCGCGCTCAGTGATGAAATTGTCCTCAACACTTATGTGACAGGTGCCCAGCAGGCAGTCAGATTGGCCCCATTAACCCAAGGGGGTTTCTTGGCGGTTTGGCAGTCAAATGGCGCTGATGGCGACAACCTAAGTGTGATGGGACGACAGTTCGATCATGACGGAATGGCGCAAACGCCAGAGTTTAGAGTCACTGAAGATACCGTGAGTGTGCAGGCATGGCCTTCGGTGACAACATTGACCGATGGTCGGATTGCAGTGGCTTATTCTCAGCACAATGGCACTTTGTATGAAGCCAAGGTGGCGATGATAACCCCAGGCACAGACAATGCCGACATTTTGCGTGGTGATGCTGGCAACAATATCTTGCTGGGTAACGGTGGTGACAATATTCTTTATGGCGAAGCGGGTGACGATCAATTATTTGACGGCACATTGGCCTTTGGCGGCGAGGGTAATGACCACTTTTATGGTGGCGTGGTACTTGATGGTGGTGCAGGTTCTGATGTGTTATATCTGAGTGGCACCAGCCTCGACTATATTGTCACCAACGATAATGGCGTCTTTAGCGTGGTTGATAACCGTATTGGTTCACCGGATGGTACCAAAACATTGACCAATATTGAGACCATTAAGTTTGCTGATGGGCAACTGGCGTTGTAGAGGTAGAGGTAGAGGTTGAGGTTGGTCTTATCGGACACTCCACGCGTGGGCAAAAAACCAGCCCACCCTACTGCATTCCAGTGTTGATGGCGATTTCGCATCGGTAATAATGCTGCGTAGGGTGGGCAAGCTTTTCATGCCCACGCGTGGAGGTTATCGGTTTCGGTCAACTCAAAATATGGCAATGATGGAATTTGGCCTTGTCGGCAACTCCACCATTCAAGTGTTACCATTTTACAAAAAATAAGTCAGTATTTTGTAAAGATATTGTATACTATTTATGATAAAGCGGCTAAAAAAGCTTTCAACTTAACGTATTTAGTCTATCCGCCAGCGTTCAAAGCGTCTATGCTTACAATAATTTCAAGCAACAAAACTGAGCTCAATGCGCCTGATTATTGCCCTGTTTAGTCTCCTTCTCCCATTTATGGTGCTGGCCACCGAGTCGATTACCCGATTTGATCGCCTATCAATTAAAGATGGATTATCACAATCTGGCGTACTCAGCATCGTCCAAGACAGTAAAGGTTTTTTATGGTTTGCCACCCAGGATGGTCTCAACCGCTATGATGGTTTTACATTTAAGGTCTTTCGCCATTACCCCCAAAACCCAGGGTCAATTTCAAATAACCATATCAATACCCTTTATAAAGATTCAAAAGACCAGTTGTGGATTGGCACCCGCGGTGGACTCAATCGCTTTGATACCAATACCGAGCGTTTTGTTTACTTTAAACACCAGCCATCAGACCCTCACAGCTTAAGCCATGATAATGTGATGTCGATCTCACAAGACAACAAAGGCCATTTGTGGATTGGCACCTATGGCGGCGGTCTCAATAAATTCGATTCATCCACAGCAAAATTTACCCATTTCAAACACGATAAAACCAACGCCAATAGCTTAAGCCATGATAATATTTTTGCCGTCCATCAAGACAAAAAGGGCATATTATGGTTAGGTACCGAGCGCGGACTCAACCGCTTCGACCCCGAGCAACAACGTTTCAGTCATTATCAACACAATGCCACTGACCCTCACAGCTTAAGCCATAATCGGGTGTATGCCATTCATGAAGACAATAATGGCCAGCTTTGGTTGGGCACCCATCATGGCCTGAATCGCTATAATGGCAAACAGTTTGATCGATTTACCCACCACCCTGACGACCCCAATAGCGTGAGCCATAACCAAATCAAAAGCCTGTTTGAAGATAGTCGAGGCACGCTATGGATTGGCACTGCTGGCGGTGGACTCAATCGCTATGATGCTCAGCACCAGCACTTTATTCATTTTAAACACCAAACCACTGACCCCTTCAGCCTCAACAACAACTTGGTTGAATCCATTTATGAAGATAATCAAGGCGCAATTTGGATTGGCACCTACGGTGGTTTAAACCGAATCGACAGCCAAAGAGAATACTTTGGCCATGTTAAGCACCAAGCAGCAAACCCCAACAGCTTAAGTGATAATAATGTCCAAAGCCTCTATAAAGACAGCAAAGGGATATTGTGGATTGGCACAGACCAGGGATTAAATCGCTATGATCCACAATCACAACAGTTTACCTTGTTTAATCACAACCCGGTAGACCTCAACAGCTTAAGTCACAACCCTGTGGTGTCGATAAGTGAAGGTAGTCAAGGTTACCTCTGGGTGGCGACCTTGGGTGGCGGACTCAATAGATATAATCCTGAGCAGCAAAATTTCACTCGCTTCAAACACCAAACCTCAAACCCACAGAGTTTAAGCAGTGATGCGATTTTCAATATTTTTAATGATTCAAAAGGCAGTCTCTGGCTGGGTACCATGGGCGGTGGCCTTAACGAGACCAGCAACGCCAACAACACCAGCAACATCAGCAACATCAGCGAAGCAACGGCGAACCAGCGTCAGTTCAACCGCTATCAACACCAAAAAGGCAATGCTCAAAGTTTGAGTAACAATAACGTCAGCACCATTTTTGAAGACTCAAAAGGCGCACTGTGGGTGGGCACTTTTGGCGGCGGATTAAATCACTTTAATATTCCCGCGCAACGTTTCACCTCTTACCAAAACCAACCAGCAGACCCTCACAGCTTAAGCCATAATATCGTGGTTGCGATCCATGAAGACAGCAACGGCATCTTGTGGATTGGCACCCACGGCGGACTTAACAAATTTAATCGCGAGGACAAAAATTTTACGCACTACCGTAAAACAGACGGCCTCGCCAACGATACCGTGCTGGGTATCCTCGAAGATCAGCAACAGCAGTTGTGGCTCAGCACCAATATGGGCCTCTCCCATTTTAACCCAACCACCGAAACCTTCAGAAATTTTGATAGCGACGATGGTTTGCAAAGCAATGAATTTAATCATGGCGCTTATTTTCAAAGCGCCGACGGCAAACTGTATTTTGGTGGCATCAATGGCTTTAATCATTTTTATCCGCACAACATTAAAAATGACAGCCAACCCCCGGTGGTGATATTAACCGATTTTTTGCTGGCCAATCAGTCGGTGCCAATCACAGCATTAACCCCCTCCCCGGTTGATGCCCAAACTCAGTTCACGCTAGCACAATCCATTGATGCATTAGAACATCTCACCCTAGGCTACCAACAAAACCTGATATCGTTTGAATTTGCCGCATTGCACTTTGCCAACCCGATGAAAAATCAGTACGCTTATAAACTCGAAGGACAGGACAAGGACTGGGTCGTGACAGGGGCAAAAAAGAGATGGGCAACCTACTCCAATTTATCCCCCGGCCACTACACCCTACGCATCAAAGCCAGTAACCACCATGGTTATTGGAATGAGCAGGGCAAGTCATTAAAAATCACCATATTGCCGCCACCATGGAGAAGCTGGTGGGCATATTCGATTTACCTCACTTCAATTATCTCTTTGTTGTTATTGGGTCTATTTATTTTCAGTCAGCAAAGAAAGTTACACGCCCGAGACAAAGAAATCTATGATGAACATGCCCTCAACCTGCGTCTGACTGAGGTGGACAAACTCAAAGATGAGTTTTTGGCCAATACTTCCCATGAACTGCGCACCCCGCTCAACGGCATTATTGGTCTGGCCGAATCGTTAATTGATGGTGCCACCGGTCCTTTGCCTGAAAAAACCACCGCTAATCTGGCCATGGTTGTCGCCAGTGGCAGGCGTTTATCCAATCTGGTCAATGATATTCTCGACTTCTCTAAACTGAAAAATCGCAACCTTAGCTTAACCCCTCGCCCGGTAGACTTGTATAGCATGGTTGATGTGGTACTCACCCTGTCACAACCGCTGCTTAATGATAAAAAGCAAACCCTTGAACTCGTCAATGCGGTGGACCCCAAACTACCCGCCGTTTTGGCCGACGAAGACCGATTACAACAAATCTTCCACAACCTCGTGGGCAACGCCATCAAGTTTACCAAATCAGGCAAGGTCACCGTATCGGCAAAGGCCTGTGATGATCGCTTAACCATCAGCGTGACCGACACCGGTATCGGCATCGCCACAGAGCACTTTGACGATATTTTTGAATCCTTTGAACAACTCGCAGGCCATAGCAAACGCCCTCACAGTGGTACCGGTTTGGGCCTAGCGGTGAGCAAACAATTGGTCGAATTACATGGCGGCACCCTGGGCGTAACATCCCGTCTGGGCCAAGGAGCGATCTTTAGTTTTAGCCTTGCCATCGCCGCGGGTATTGCCAAAGCAAATAACAGCGCCAGCCAGACCATTTCGCGTTTGCATATGCTGGCCACAGATGATGCTGAGGTATTTCACCCACAACCTTCCCATGAAAGCGAACCAGACAGTCGCCAATTTCGTATTTTGCTGGTCGATGATGAACCGATTAACCGTCAGGTTTTGCATAATCATTTATCGCTGCATAATTACCAACTGGTCGAAGCCAGTGGCGGGGAACAGGCACTCAGTACCATTGCCAATGAAGCCCATTTTGATTTGGTATTACTTGATATCATGATGCCCGGCATGTCGGGTTATGAAGTGTGTCAAAAGATCAGAGAAAACCATTTGGCCTGCGATTTACCAGTGATTTTTTTAACCGCCAAAAACCAGGTCGCCGATTTAGTGCAAAGTTTTGCTGTTGGTGGCAATGATTATCTCAGTAAACCAGTGAGCAAACACGAACTGCTGACCCGAGTCAAAACCCATCTTCAGTTTTTGGATATTCATCGCAATCTTGAGGCAAAAGTCACAGAGCGTACCACCCAGCTGGAACAAAAAAATCAGCAAATAAAGGCCAAAAACCAAGAAGTTAAACAAAAAAATCAACAGTTGGAGCAAAAAAATAGCGAAATCATCGCCACCCAACAGCAGTTATTGCAATCAGAAACCATGGCTTCGTTAGGTACCTTAACCGCAGGGGTTGCCCATGAAATCAATAACCCCACCAACTTTGTGCATGTCAGTTCTCAAAATCTCGAAGCCGATTTAGACCGCTTTAAAGATTTTTTGTTTCAGCTTGCTGGTGAAGATGCCGAGGAAGAGGTGCTGGCCAACTTCGCCAGCCAATTCGAGCAGCTTTATGGCCACTTGGGTACCATTCAAGACGGCACCCAGCGAATCAAAGTCATTGTTGAAGATTTAAGGGCTTTTACCCAGCTTGATTCTGCCGAACAAAAAACCGTGAAAATCACCGACTTGCTGCAATCCACGGTAAACTTGGTGCAAACCCAATATCTTGAAACCACCCAATTCACCACCGACTTTGAGGTTAAACCACAAATTTTCTGCTACCCGGCTCAACTCAACCAAGTGTTTATGAATATCATCGTCAATGCTTGCCATTCTATCGCTGAAAAACGCCAACAACAGTCGCCACAAGAACAAGTAGAGGCGCAAATACAAAAGAAAGTGCCAGGCCAAATTATCATTAACTGTCGTTGGCTCGAACAAGAGCAGACTGGAGGTAAAGAGGGTAAAAACCATCGAATGGTCGAAATAGCGATCACAGATAACGGCTGTGGCATGAGCGATGAAACCCAAAATAAGTTATTTGAACCGTTTTACACCACCAAGGAAGTGGGTCATGGCACTGGGCTGGGTTTGTCGATATCTTATGGCATTGTCAAAAAACATGGTGGCGAGTTATGTGTTGAGTCTGAACTGGGGCGCGGCAGCACGATTTTGCTTCGGTTGCCGGAGTGAAAGGTGTAAGGAAGCGAGTGGGTGCTTCCCTTATTATTTAGACCATAAATTCATAAAGCAAGAGCTTCTCTGTCGGACCCTTCTTTACCTACTGAAAAATATAAAAGCCTTGCTTGAATCATGAAGCAAGGCGATCAAAATGACTATCCACTTTGGTTTGTAAGTGGGGATCCCTCAGACCTCGGCCCCATTACTTTCTGGCTCTCGAATATTAAATATCCTTGAATGCAGGGCTTTTACATTTTAAGGGCATGCGGGCGGATTTTCCCAGCCCGGACTCGCACCACAACTCAGTTTGTAATAACCTGAAATCAGGTTATTTGTACAGCATATTCCAATGTTATCTTGGCAGCTTTGATCGCCCGAGATTTTAAGTAGCCCTGACCAATTGCAAGACTGCGATAATGTTGAACCAGGCAAGCCCTGTGCTCCCGTGTCGCCTTTATCCCCTTTGGCTCCATCAGTGCCAGCATCTCCCTTATCCCCTTTGGCTCCATCAGTACCACTAGTGCCAGCATTTCCCTTATCGCCTTTGGCTCCATCAGCCCCTGCATTGCCTTTGGCTCCATCAGCCCCTGCATCGCCTTTAGCTCCATCAGCCCCTGCATCGCCTTTGGCTCCATCAGCCCCTGCATCGCCTTTGGCTCCATCTGCACCTGTATCACCTTTGGCTCCATTAGCCCCTGCATTGCCTTTGGCTCCATCAGCCCCTGCATCGCCTTTGGCTCCATCTGCGCCTGCATCGCCTTTGGCTCCATCAGCCCCTGCATCGCCTTTGGCTCCATCAGCCCCTGCATCGCCTTTGGCTCCATCTGCGCCTGCATCCCCTTTGGCTCCATCTGCGCCTGCATCACCTTTGGCTCCATCTGCGCCTGCATCACCTTTGGCTCCATCTGCGCCTGCATCACCTTTGGCTCCATCTGCCCCTGCATCGCCTTTGGCTCCATCTGCACCTTTATCACCTTTGGCTCCAGCATCACCTTTATCCCCTTTGGCACCATCTACACCATCAAGACCATGCGAACCTGGAACCCCCTGAAAGCCCATAGGTCCCTGGGGGCCCTCAATTCCTTGAAGTCCCTGAATTCCTTGCGGTCCCTGAGGGCCTGAAATTGTCATTTTGTAACTCCAGCCGCCATTGGTTTTTTGATAAACATTACCATTGCTCTGATTAAGATACATATCACCTATATTTCCATCAACCCGCCGCGGTGAGCCAACTTGAGCCAGCCATTTTGACGCTGTTGTGCTCCCCACCAGAGATGTTAGATACATAAAGCTGGCATTTACACGAGTGGTTTTATCTGCGGCATCTGTAACACTGACGGTAACGTTATAAGTGCGTTGCTCTAATTCAGGTAAGTCACAAATAGCTGTAGTTGCTGTTTTTGTGCATAAAATCTGTACCCCATCAAGCCAAATAAATACAAGTGCCGGGGTTAACACTTGTCCACCATCAGAGTAGTTCACAATGATGTTTTCTGGTCCTTGTGCAATATAGAGCTTACTATCTGGATTGACAATATTGACTACTGGAGGTAAATCCACTTCATCACTCACATTGATTATCAATGTTGGGGCGAATGATGTTTCCTTACTATAAAAACTAATAATACCGGATTTATCTTCTTTTTGTTTTTTTATCAGCCAACCAAAGTGTTCAGTACTACCATCCAAAAATGCTTTAATATCCTCGGTGACATCAAATTGCACAATACCAGAAGAAATTGATTTAACATCAATACTCTGTGAAGCCAAAGCATAATTGCCTCCATCCCATTGTCCAATGCATCCAGTTTGCGGATTCGACAGATTGGTATCAATGGGGCAATCCCATGTAACAGCTGATTCGGTCCATGGCATTAATAAAGGGTGAATATCAATTAAATTGGCTTTACTTTGACCTGGTGGCCATTGGCCATCATTGAATTTAACTTCAAATTGTATTGAAGCCGATAATATGTCAATAGGTTGTGTCCCTGCTAAAAGCAGTGAGTCCAGATCAAATTTTGTGACGACCCTTTGAGTGTGAGGTTGATTTAATAGAGTCATAAACTGCTCAGAGCCAAAGTTTATACTGCTTTTGTCTACTGCTGCGGATAATGTAGCATCTTCAGTTGCCTTAAGGTGGAGTGTTTGGCTGCTGGCATCACCACTAACCCACGCCTCAATAGCAAGGGCAACATAAAATATAAATCGAATTTGATTTTGCATTGAATTAATCCTATTTGTTAAGTTTTAAGATGCGACAACTTATCTACATTTCCTAGATTCTCTTCTATACTACAGTGACATATGTGACTAGATTATGACCACTTCTGTCAATAAAGTTAAAATTGAACTGATTATAGATATCTGTTCAACCATCCTATTACCACTTATTTTTATTAAGTTTAGCTACAAATAAATTATTGTCCAACTTCAAATACCTATAATAACAAAACAATTCAGTAATGCTGATTAATGTTGTTATAAGGGTATTTAATTCAGAAAACCTGAACAGGGGATAACATCGTATGGCTGATAAGGGTTTTAGACCTGATAAACAAAACCTTATCAGGTTATGGTTGGAGATCGCAGAATTGGACTCAAAGTCGTTAAGGCTGCAATTGATAGAGTCAAAAATAGGTGATGAATGGGTCAAAAAAACAACCGAAAATGGCGTTTTAGTGAAATATGCAAGTGACATTATTGATATCCATACCCTTAATCCCGGTCCCAGCACTCGGTATGCATTAATTTGTGAAATACTGATTCAGCAAGATGGTTGGAACCGCAAAAATGGTAAAGGATTGAAAAAGTTCGTGCTAACTGATTTGGCCAAATGTGCTTTTGAGCTTGGTAATGACCCGGTTGACACGACTTATGGCAGAATGAAAAATGCAGCTACTTGGCATAAAAAAAGATCTATGGTGGAGTTTAATCCTTTTATTCTCAAAGCCTTATCGACAAAACTAAATTCACAGATAAGAAATAAAAAAGGATTGGTACCATTAGATACCATTGAATTATTTACTAAACGTTTTGAATCAGTAAATGCCATTACTGATTTTTTTGAATGGATCCATGGTACTCCGCAGCAAACCCTCAAATCAGATGGGTATCAAACACATCTTGTTTTAGACACATGGCTGGATAATCGCAAGCGAAAAAATTGCTTCAAAGCGATAAAAGAAGTCATATTAGAAAAGAAACGGCAATTAAGCATCATTAATCTACATTGTGCCGAACAATCTATAGGACTGACAACCGTAGTAACCACACTAAAGGAAATGTTAGAGAATGGGACCGCAGTATTTTCGTTGCCTATCTGTTATATTTCTTTATCGAAAAATCCAGGACAAGACAAATCGGTTGACTTACCGTCAATCATCAATGAGATCAGAGCATTTTATTTCGCTCAACCCGTCGATAAATCCAAGCCCCCCGCCACATCAGCTGAAGTAGAATCTTTTGTGCTTGATATCAGAAGAGCAATGCTTAAACATCCGGCGTTAATTGTTTTCGATGGTTTCGAATGTCTAAGTCAAAGCTTGCCTGCATTGGGAAATGCGATTAAGGATGACGATGTTATCTGGTTGTTAAATAGATTAATGGAACCGTTAATTAATGCCAATATCAATGAATCACAATGGGATATTTTTAACAAAACAAAGTTTTTAATCACATCTGACAGCCCCATCAAGAGCATGAAGGATCTCAAGGTTATAGATACTGACAATGCGGTATTAAAATCAATAGAATGGCCTCGCCCAACAGATAAAAAACTGTGGGATAACATCATTCTTTTATTACCACTGGGCAATATCAGTTGGATAAAACATGTTCATCAACACATCCCAGGCATAGCCAAATTAGGTTCTGAAAATTTGACCTTTATATTTGACTGTTGCTACAGGTTGGCCTCGATTAATATTTCCTATAAAAATTCAATTTTAGACCAACTATTGAATGATCTGAAAGAGACTTATGAAGGTCACAAGGCAGAGCCTCTGCTGATTGAATCGTTAAAAAAATGTACTATTAATTGGATTTGGAACAATCTTACTAACCACAAAGTATGGCGATTCTTTTGGCTTTTTCTGGCGATATCAACTTCCGGATTACGTCAATTCACCTTTCGGGAGCTTTTTAAAGAATGGTCGTTTCTGCTACCTGATAATAGTGATTTTCCCGGGGTGCAAGAGTGTACTGATTGTGATTTAATGATCGAGTTAGGTAAGTTTGAGGATACCTTCAAAGGTATGATATCCCGTATACGCCGGGATTTTGTTTTTGGTTATGATGATGCTGAACACCCTTTTGAAGTAGCCCGGCCACCTTCAAGTTTTCACCGTAAAAAAATCACCAAAGATAACTCATGTTCCATAGATATCAGTCTGCCGGAAGTAAAAAGTATTTTTATCGACTTATTTATTCATCGTTACAGTTATGGTATTTGCAGGTTTGCTCATCAATTAATAGCAGAAGAATGCATACACCAGCAAACCATTGTCTTTAGGCACACCAGCGAAGACAACCTTGCGAGTTTACGCGGTTACAGAAGACAGCTGGAAACACTTTATCATGGTTACCTTTCTTTGCCTGCTGGTTCAGAAATGGCCAATGACGTATTATTAAAAGATCCATTTTCTGTTATTGGCGGAGATCCAGCAAGAACATGGAAATACCTGACAATATTTGGTTATATCCGTATTATGGAACGGCAGGACTTCCGTCTTTCAAGATCTTTTGGAGCAGATGAGCTTAAGCTAGAAATTCTCAAACTTGCGAGAAAACCAGCTGAGTTTCGTGAAACTAATTTAGCCAGACAGAACATACAATCACTCGCTCAATTCGAATTTTCACCGCCAGAATCTCCGCTCATTAATAAACTGAAAGTATCCATAGCCCAAGCGGCATATATTGTAGGTAAAGGTAAAGAGGAGCTGGAAGTTGATTGTCTTGTTGAATTAGGCGATACGAAAGAACCTTCAAATTTAGACCCTGAGCGCACAGAGAAATTACTGAATTTAAAAGCTCATCTATTTAAGCGCAATATTGATATCATGATGTCCTCCGTCAATCACGGTGATTCAGACGACAACTTTCGAGAGCAATATGAAATTATTCTTCAATTATGCAAAGAACGATTACAGCGCTTATACCCTGAAAATATCGAAAGCAAAATTCAGCTACAATTAAAGGTCCTTGAACAGGTTTTTGAGCAGCATAACTTTAACCCTTCAATCACTGTACAAGAAATAGCTGCCAATATAAGCAATCAATCTTATTCGCCATCAGCAGTTGCCAAAACACTTATTCCGATAATCAAGGAGGAGAAAGGCAGTGAAGTTGTCGACCTGCTGAGTCGATTAGCTGAGTCCATTGCTTGTGAAGCAGAGTTGAAGTTTTTAAACCATGCCAAAGAACCGAAAGAAAAACAACGTTATATAAAAAAAGTCCTCTTGGCATTCGCTTATCTTTGCCAAGCCGAAGCCCTAAGGCTACAACTAGTTGTTTCACAACCCAAAATTAAATTCGATGCAGTCAGCGGTCATTGTGCTCGGCTGATGATACGAATTGCATTAAGATTAGAAACTTTGTCCAAGCGTCATCACAGTGTTGTCAATACCGGTTATTTTGGCAGAAAAGCCCGAAGAATGGCTGATGTGTTGTGCCGACATTTATTTGCATACCCACGAGAGCGAGCCAGTATGCTAATTATAGAGTCTTCATTTGCGCGCCTGTTAAATAGCGATAAACATAAATTAGACGCACTTAAACTGAGTCTTAGTTTTTTGGATACTGCTGAGCCGATTGTAGAATCGCTGGATTTAAAAGCCCATGTGCGTAAACGTTTTCGACTTGAAAGGTCCAAAGTATTCACTAATATCGCGATTGAGTATGAAAAACTTAATGATATGAGAAAGAGAAATTTCTATCTTAAGTTAGCCAAATATGACGCTGATACTTGTTCTAACTTGGCAAGCGTGCAAGACCAAATGATGTGGTGGAAATTAGCTGATTTTCAATCTTCCTCTGTGGATGAGATAATTGAATTGACTAAGGAATAAGGAATAAGGAATAAGGGGAAAATCCTTAGGAAGTCTAGCTTAAAAGAAAAGACAGGAATTAGTGGTTACGCGCCCCCCGCCTCTACACTAAATCACCCGCTCATTGCCGCCATCAATCGGGATTTGCGCCCCGGTGGTTTTGGCAAAGTCACTTGACGCTAAAACACTGACCAAACGCGCCACATTTTGACTGGTAATTTCTGTTTTTAAT
This sequence comes from Phenylobacterium sp., assembly GCA_047617105.1. Classification (GTDB taxonomy): domain Bacteria; phylum Pseudomonadota; class Gammaproteobacteria; order Enterobacterales; family Alteromonadaceae; genus JABSOG01. The sequence continues at coordinate 13,930 of JBLGCB010000026.1, forward strand.
AAGTTGGTCTTTTTATACTCGTCAACACTAACGCCATAATTGGCCGCCCGCAGTTCTAGCACTTCATCAGTCCAGATATCAGTGTCGAACACCGCATTAGGATGCAACACATTAACCCGAATACCAAAAGATGCCAGCTCAAGTGCCGACACTCTCGCCAGCTGAGTCAGCCCGGCTTTGGCACAACTATAAGCGGCAGCACCAGGGCCCGGTGCGGCGACGTTTTTCGAGCCGGTGATCACAATGCTCGGTTCAATACCGACTTTCAAATAAGGTGTCGATAGTTTGATCACCCTAAAATGACCAGATAAATTAATGTCTAACGAGCTGTTCCAACCCTGCTCTGACAATTCACTGACCAAACGACTGGGCGGAAAAGTGCCTGCATTACTGACCACAATATCAATGCCGCCAAAATGATGTACACCTAGGATTAATGCTGCTGCAACAGAATCTTCGCTGCTGACATCACAGACCACGCCGAAAAAACCAGGGTCAGTGAATAACGCGCTGATGGTCGGATTAATATCGGTGGCGATAACACAAGCGCCCTGATCCAACAACTCACGCGCCGTGGCTTTGCCGATACCACTGGCCGCTCCGGTGACAAAGGCTACTTTACCTTCGAAGCGCTTTTGTGCGCTAGCTTTGGCTGAAGTCACTTTGAGTTTGGCCTGTTCTAACGACCAATATTCCAAAGCAAAAATATCCTCGGGGCCCAATGCCTGCCAACAACTCAGCTTTTCAGCTCTGGTGATCGCCTGATGAGTATGGCGATAAATGTCACTCACGATGCCATTGGCCTTGATATTCGGCGCCATGGCAAAAAAACCTTTGTCCGGTGCAACCGCCACCCGCGGTGCTTTATCTAACAGGGTATGTTCTGCCCTGGCGTGGCTGGCAAAATAAGTTTGATAATCCGTGGCATATTGTTCGATAACCCGGTTGATATCGTCACGGTTAAAACCATCGAGAATCATCGGAATACGTTTGGTCTGAATGACGTGATCCGGGGTGATAGGTCCCCTAGTGGCGATTTTAGCAAGCGTTTTGCGCTGAGAAAAAGCCACCGACGCCGCATCATGATGCCATTGAACAATCATCGGCGCGCCGTGCAACTCAGACAAACGTTTTCTCATGTTGGCAATGGTCAAAGCATCACATTCAAGCTCACCACTAGTGTTAACTTCAGCTTCAACCTCAACTTCTACCTCAACTTCCCAAGCCCCTTGAGCTTTAATATAATCCTCAGCCTCGGTTACCAGCTTAATCATTTTGTCGTAGGCGGTTTTAGCCTCATCGGCAAAGGTAAATACGCCGTGATTTAACAGCACAATGCCCTCGTAAGCCGCCAAATCAAGGTCTTTAATGGCGTTATAAACCTGTTTGGCGAGGATAAATCCGGGCATGATAAAAGGCAACACCAATACTCTATCGCCATATAGTTGTTTAATGACCGCCTCACCATCCGGGGTATTGCTGATGGTCACCACCGCGTCGGCATGGGTATGGTCGACAAATTTATAAGGAATTAGTGCATGTAAAATGGTTTCAATCGAAGGGTTTGGTGCTGCTGGGTTGGTCATCGCACACTTGAGTTCTCTAACCATGGCTTCATCGGTGAGCGAATCCAGTTTGGCCAAATTGAGCAAATGGTTTAATTCTACCGGGGCAAAACCTTGTGGTTCGATGGTTTTCAGATCCCAACCGCTACCTTTAACATATAACAGCGCACGCTGGTCGCCAAAAATGGTGGTATCAGTGCTTTTCACCGACGTATTGCCGCCGCCATGCATCACCAAATCATCATTCATACCGAGTAAACGCGAGCTATAAACCCGCAGTTCTAAATCTGACTCAGCGTATTTTGTTGCCTCAGCAGCATTCCAACAATTTTGCATGGTTTTTTCCTATGCTGTTTAAAGCAGGTCGTTAAACAACAGCCGTAAATTGGCTTTCAGTGGTGGGTTGATCACCCCTCGTTCGGTGATAATGCCAGTGACCAACTCAGCGGGCGTCACATCAAAAGCCGGGTTTCTGAATCCAATACCCGGTGGCGCGGTTTGCACCCCGGCCAAAGATAACACCTCGTGGCCTTCTCTTTCTTCAATCTCAATGTCATCACCCGTTGGGGTAGAAAAATCAATGGTCGAAGACGGGCAAGCGACATAAAACGGAATGTTAAAATAACGCGCCAAAATAGCCACACCAAGGGTGCCAATTTTATTGCAAACATCGCCGTTTTCAGCCACCCGATCGGTGCCAACAATCACCATCTGAATATGGCCTTGCTGCATCAAATGCGCAGCCATATTATCGGTGATTAAGGTGATATCAATGCCAGCTTGGTCCATTTCCCAGGCGGTCAGTCGTGCCCCCTGAAGCAAGGGTCGGGTTTCATCGGCATACACTTTAAAAGACAAACCAGCCTCATGGGCCAAATACAAAGGCGCTAGCGCCGTGCCCATACCTGCGGTAGCCAGTGCGCCAGCATTGCAATGGGTTAATATTCCCATGCCCTCTTTGACCAATGGCAAACCATTTTCACCAATGCCACGGCATAACGCCGCATCTTGTGCATGAATCTGTTGTGCTTCATCGGTTAAAACGCCAAGGATATCTCGACTTTGAATCTGGCTTTGCGCATGATTTTGCGCACGAAGTTTCATCCGTTGCAGTGCCCAATGCAGGTTAACCGCAGTGGGTCGTGAACTGTCGAGGTAATCTGCCAATTCGATGACTTTGGCCATAAACTCAGCTGGTGCCAGTTCGGCGTGTGGTTTAAGCCCAATCACCAGACCATAAGCCGCAGCGACCCCGATGGCCGGTGCGCCCCTGACTTTGAGTTGTTTAATCGACGCCCAAACTTGCTCGATAGAGGTTTGTTCGACTTGTTTAAATTCGGTTGGCAACAGGGTTTGATCGACAATCGTCAGTTTGCCCTCTTGCCATGTTAATGTGGTCGGCCACATAGATAGGGTCTCCTTATTTATTTTGTGACTCGATCTCGACAGCCAGTGCATTTAGCGCTTCTATGCTGCGATACTGATCACGTTTGACCACCATTTGCGCTGCCATGGTAATAATATTGCTTTCAATCGCGGCTCTGGCGGTTAAATCTGGGATATCGGCAAAATCAGCCACCTTAGCCAATCCAATCACCCGCCTCATCATTTTACAGGCGGCAAAACCAATAGTATCGGCCAGCAAAGAATGCATATAAGTGTCGATGTAAGCTTTAAAATCGTCCCTACCGTTCTCATACTGCCATTGCAACGAATCAGAAGCCGCCTCATCCGTTAACCACAGGGCTTGAAACTTATCGCTAAATTGTGTCCAAATCGCACTAATGGTCTCAAGCAACCATTGACGATACGCTTTGCTTTGCTCGCCCTTAAGGTGTGCTTCATAAGCATGAGAAAAATACGACATATAAAGGTTGCCAATCAGCGCACCGACATCAAATCCCATCGGGCCATAAAAGGCAAATTCAGGGTCGATAACATAGGTTTCATCGACATTGGCCATAATGCTGCCAATGTGCAAATCGCCATGTAATAACGCCTCGGCCTGATTGATAAATTTGCTTTTCATCTGTGCCACGGCAATTTTAACCTCACGGTCTTTTTGCACTTTATCAATAGTCAGTTGTGACAACTCAGGGTTATAGACATTGGTTTCGTGCGCTTCATAAGGATGACTAAAGACAAAGTCCTCGGTCAGTTTGCACAAATCAGGGTTGATAAACTGCTTCACCAGCGCTTTTTTTGCCCCACTGGACAGCGCTAAATCAGAGGTTAAAAACAGGTTTTTGGCCAGATAACTCGACATATGGTCGGCAAAATGGGGGAAAACAGTGCCTTTGATAATTTCGCCGCGAACGATATTGTGGGCGACCAAATCTTGCATGATCACCAACGATTGTTCGATGCTACTGTGATATATCTGTGGCACCATGGTCGGTGAATATTGACTGGCCATGGTTAGTGCCATAATCTCAAAATTCATTCGTTCACGACTGAGCGGGAATGATTCGCCGACGATGCGTAAATAAGGCACTGCTTGTTTAAGAATAATCGACTTACCGCTGCTGGGGTGTTTGATTCGATAGACATAATTGACATTGCCGTCGCCAATTTCTTCCACTTCCAGGGTTGAAAAATCACTAAAATAGTGATTCAGCTCAGGCAGATTTTTAACATAATCGACCACCGTCTCAGGGTTTAAAATTTGATACGTCATCATCAGTCTCATCAGAACAGTAAGGGGACGCCATGCTAACATGCACAACGTGATTGGACAACATCACCACAGCTTTGAACAACGCCCAACAACCCCTCAATCTTTGGCGTTTGGCTCACCTTCGTAATAACCCACCGCATCGTCGGCTTTAGACATATGGGTAAACTCACGATTGCCTTGAGTGCCCACCACCGCCAGCACTTTATTTGAATCAGGATATTCGCAGATATCATACGGGTCGTTGGTACTCAAACACAGATATTTAATGTCTGCGTCACTGGTATTGACAATCTGGTGCGCCACTTCTCGTCCACCCGGCGGACAGGCGATAATATCCTGAGGTTTAAGCGGATATTCTTCTTCACCAAAACGCAAAGTACCGTGGCCTTCTAAAATCAAAAACATTTCTTCATTAATGCGATGATTGTGAAACGGACAAGTTTTGCAGCCCGGCGGCACGATAGTGACGCTATAACCCAATTTAACGGCGCCAATTTTGTCACTGACAACCGAGTATTTTTCGGCGAAACTGCCTTGTTTACTCGATTCATAATCATCGAGTTCATTGAGGTTTAGTAATGGTTTCATGCTGCATCCTTTAATGTGATTAGTATGTTGAGCTTTATCCTAGTGCTTTATCCTAGTGCTTTATCCTAGTACACCAACGCACAGTGTGCACCCTGCATTCATTGTGATAACATCAATAAACCAAACCCACCATTTAACTTTATGACACCAACCATGAATCCAATACGTCTGTTGCCTTTGGCAGCCGCCATCATCATCGCCCTACTATTTGGCTATTGTTATCAACAACAACAAGGGGTTAACGCCATCTTGTTGCTGATCAGCGTCGCCATGGGCATCACCTTATTCAAGGGCATGTTTGGCTTTGCTGGCGCTTATGCCAGAGCATTTGAGCATCGAGATATGAGCGGCATTTTCGCTCAAATCGTGATGTTGGTATTGGCGACATTGTTATTTGCGCCCATTTTAGCGTCGGGTTTTGTCTATGACCACGAAGTCGTCGGCGCGGTCGCACCATTGGGTGTTGCCCTTGGTATCGGCGCTTTTTTATTTGGCATTGGTATGCAATTGGGCGGCAGTTGCGCATCAGGGTCTTTGTTTGTCGCCGCAGGTGGTAATCGCCGCACCTTAGTAGTATTGGTTTTTTTCTGCATCGGTGCCTTTGTCGGCAGTTTACATTTATCATCGTGGCAAGCTTTGCCTCACACCGACCCCATCAGTCTGGCCGATGAATACGGCTGGGAAGTCGCCCTGCCCTTGCAGTTATCTGTGTTGGCTGGGTTATATCTGCTATTCAGCTATTGGCATAAGGGATCAGAAAAATCATTATGGTGGCCACAAGGATTCAGCTGGCACGCCTTTATTTATGGTTCTTGGCCTTTGATGCTTAGCGCGGGGTTATTGGCCGTACTTAACTGGTTAACCTTACTCGTGGCCGGACATCCATGGTCAATAACCTGGGCCTTTTCATTATGGGGAGCCAAAACTGCCGCGCTGCTCGGATGGGATCCAACCAGCAGTGACTTTTGGGCCAGAGACTTTCAGCTCAATGCGCTGCAACAGCCCGTGTTACACGATCAAACGTCACTGATGAACCTAGGCATTTTTGTTGGCGCAACGCTGGCGGCAGGCATCAGCAAAAACTTTAAATTATCTGGTTCTATTTCGTTCAAATCCGTGATTTGTGCCGCGATTGCTGGCATATTAATGGGCTATGGCGCTCGACTGGCTTACGGTTGTAACATAGGCGCATTTTTTAGTGGCATCAGCTCAACCAGTTTACATGGTTGGTTGTGGATCATTTGTGCTGTTCCAGGCTGTTGGCTAGGTTTACAAATCAACAAACGATTGTAATTATTAAATAAGGGTTCAAATGACATATCCAAAAAATCTCATAGCAAAATTGAGCACCGCTGTGCTTAGTGTATTGTTGATGTTGAGCATCAATGCCAATGCGAAAAACATCTCGCAAGAAGCGTTACAAAAATTATTAAAAAGTGACCATAAACCGTTGGTGGTTGATGTCAGAACTGAGGGTGAATATGCCAAAGGTCATATCCCGGGTGCCATTAATATTCCTCATAAAAAGCTGAAAAAACGTCTGGCAGAACTCAAAGACGTTAAAAACAAACAAGTGATATTGTATTGCCACTCTGGCACCCGAGCCAATATTGCCAAAAAGATTTTGAGCAAAAGTGGTTTTAGTCAATTAGATCACTTAAGCGGCGATTTTAAGGCTTGGAGTAAAAAAGGTTTACCATTGGAAAAAGCGGACAAGAAAGATTTTAATTTGGATAAACGCAAGGTTGCCAACCCTTGTGGTTATTAAAGGCTAAACCCTCTCTATGGCTGCTGTTATTGGCGACGAGTATCGCTAACAGCAGTAGCACCGATATAAAGCCAAACCTTATAAAGCCAAGCCTAATAGAACTAAGCCTTATAGAACCAAGCCTTATAGAACTAAGCCTTATAAATCAGCATTGGCAACAACCCATCACCACCGGGCTTGACCCTGAACAACTCAAACCACAATCCTGTGGCGGTTGTCATCAATCTCAGTTTGCTGATTGGCGCAATAGCTTACATGCCAAAGCCATGGGTCCCGGGGTTATCGGTCAATTTCAGGACGATGCCACTCTTAATATACATCCACGCAGCAAGTGCCTCCATTGCCACGCCCCGCTGCAATCTCAACAACAGTCATTAACCGCCAGTTTGGCTAACAAACCTGCGAGCCAATTACATCAACAGGGCATTATTTGTGCCGCCTGTCATATCAGAGATAAACACTGGTATGGTCCCGGCCAACAAAAAACCAGCACCTCCACTAATACCTCCACTAATACCTCCACTAGCCATCCTCGTGCACAAAGTCACGGCGCTTTTGCCGATCCGGCGTTTTGTGCCAGCTGCCATCAATTCCCCGCTGATGGCCCTCGTCTTGAGGGCAAGTTAATTCAAAATACTTACTTCGAATGGCAAGCTTCTGGCCAAAAGCGCACTTGCCAGAACTGTCATATGCCCGGCCGACGTCATTTATGGCAAGGCATTCACAACAAAGCCATGGTATTAAGTGGATTGACCATCACCAGCCAATGGTTGCCACAAAAAGGTAAAGAAGTGGCAGCGACACTGAGCATCACCAACACCGGGGTTGGCCATTATTTTCCGACCTATGTAACACCTCGAGTCGTTATCCAGGGTTTTGTGCAAGATATAAACGGCCAAATGATCGCAGACAGTTTAAGCGAATACGAAATCATGCGTGCGGTTGCACTGGACTTAAGCGATGAATATTTTGATACCCGACTGGCACCCGGTGAAACAGTGGATTTTGATTTTCAAACTGCAATACCAGCCAACAGCAATGCCAGCGCGGTGGTACTAAAAATCATGGTAGAGCCAGATTATTTCTACCATCAGTTTTTTAACCAGAAACTGGCACAGGGTATTAAACCACCAGCCCAAAAAGCCCTCACCAGCGCCCGTGATAACGCCAAAAATTCAGCCTATGTTTTGTTTGAGCAAAAACACAGCTTGGAACCCTATTGACATTTTGTCGGCCATGCAAATGTCTGCGATGGATAGAAGCGACTAAAAACTGAGTGGTTATCGATAGATTTCCCTTTATTTTTTTGTTTCTATTTTCAACTCTTGATTTGGTGGCGACTAGGTTTTCTTTACGTTAAACAAAACCTCACCTCACCCCCTCTGAGCAGCATTGATATTTATCCGTTTTTTTTACTTTTTTTTCAAAAAATTGGCTATACTTAAACCGCTACGGATTAACAATTCTTCAGGAAAAAATATGCATCAAACGATTGGCTCAATACGACAAAAAATAGGGCTTTTGGGCGTCTGTCTGCTGTTATCATACTGCCCGACGGGTATTGCCGCGACAGAAGTCGAGACCACCAATAAACTTAACCAACTGGTCAAAGATGGCAAACACGCCGAAGCGCTTGCGCTGGCGAACGAATTTATGATGGATTACGGCGGTGAGCCAACCTTTGATTATCTGACAGGCCTCGCCGCACTCGAAGTGGGCGAATACCAGCAAGCCGTGTTCGCCTTTGAACGGGCGGTTATTATCAAACCCCAATGGCAGCAAGCTCGCTTTAATCTCGCCAAAGGTTATTACTTTATCGATAACCTAGAGGCTTCTAAAAATGAACTCGAAAAACTCTACGTAGAAGCCCAAGACCCTGCGCTAAAAGAAATCATCAGGCAGTTTTTGCTCCAAGTTGATAAAGTGATGATGGACAAAAAGCGTAAAATCAAGCAAGTGCTTGGTATCACTGTCGGCCACGACAGCAATATTAATAGTGGTTCAACCATTGATGAAATCAGCAGTCCGTTGTTTGAACAACCCATATTACTCAGCGCAGACGGCCAACGATCCACCGACCAAATGCTCAACCTCAGTTATATGCTCAATTACCAAACCCCACTGAACCAGCAAAGTTTGCTCATTGGCGACTTTGCCCTGTTCCACAACAACTATGAAAATGCCGAAAGCGCTCAGTTTGAAAGCACAGTGGCGCAATTCTCTGGCAAATATCAAGATCAATGGGGCGATGACACTTACCAAATAGGGCTATATTATCGCCCGTTATTACTCGACAACAGTCGCTACCGCGACCAATACGGTTTGATCAGCACTTTAGTCCACCCAATATCAGCAGCATTGTCGCTCAACCTAGAGTTGAGTGTTGGTATCAGTGACTATCAGGACGTCAAATCCCTCAATTCCACCGATGCCTATGTTACCTTCAGCGGTCAATATAGCACCGGCGCTTGGCGTCATATGCTCAGCGCCAACGTCAGTGCCGTCGATGCCCGCACCGATAGTGCTTATTACAATACTTACAAGTTTTTATTACTCGGTTATCAATCCAGCGTGGTGGTCACCGATAAACAAGTCTTGTCGTTTGCCTTTCAATGGCAAAAATACGACTACGATCACCAACACCCGTTCTTTTTGAAAGTCAGAGACGAAAAAGTGCTTAGAAGTTCCATTGGTTGGCGTTATATGGTCGAAGATTGGTTGGTGGTACAAGCCAATTATAAGCACCAGATAAAAGACAGCAATTTGCCGATTTATGCTTATGAACGAGATGAGCTAAGCGTCGGCGTTGTAATGCAGTTCTAGAGGTATGATGATGAAATATTTAAACAATACCGGAAATCATCCGGGCAAACCAACGGCTATAGCCACGTTTATCGGTGCGATGTTATCAACCGTGTTATTGACCGCACCGTCGCTCAGCATGGCTGCTGAAATCGCAGGTAAAACCATTATTGCCCGTGGCAACGTTCACGCCACCCAAAGCACCACTTCGACTGATCGCAAACTGCGCAGACGTTCGCCTATTTATGGTGCTGACGTGGTCAAAACCGATGCCAACAGCAAAACCCAATTGAGAATGACCGACGGCGGTATGATCGCCCTCAAAGAAAACAGCGAATTGGTGATCGCCAAATATGAATTTGACGCTAAAGCGCAAAAAGGCTCCGTGGCAATGGAGTTACTTAAAGGCGGTTTACGCTCGGTGACAGGGGCCATTAAAGCCGAAAAAGGCAATTACCAGCTCAGCACGCCGGTGGGTAGTATTGGGATCAGGGGAACCCATTACGAAATAGAACTTATCGGCGGTGAATTGTTTATCGCAGTATGGGACGGTGCCATTGATGTTTCAGTAGACGTCGGTGGCGGCTCAGGAGACAGTGTATCCTTAGGCGACAATGAAGATTATTCTTATGCCAGTGTTGATGAAGAAGGCACTGTGACGCCAATGCTTGAACCCCCTGCCAACTTCGAAAAAGGTCATAGTTCAGACCCGGCAATTGATACCGAACAACCCGCCGAAGAAGGTGGTGGAGAAGGTAACGGCGGCGGTGAAGGTAACGGCGGCGGTGAAGGTAACGGCGGCGGTGAAGGTAACGGCGGCGGTGAAGGTAACGGCGGCGGTGAAGGTAACGGCGGCGGTGAAGGTAACGGCGGTGGTGAAGGCAACGGCGGCGGTTCAGGAGGCCCGGCACCCGATGGCCCACCAGAAGCACCACCAGAAACCCCACCGGATACTGGTCCAACCGTTGACACCGGAGGAGGCACTGGTGGATCTGGAGGAGGTGATACAGGCGGCGATACCACCCCCCCACCAGAAGATCCGGTGGTCTATGTGCCACCACCAAACCTTGGTGAACTGATTCTGGCGAAAACGGGCAATGTGACATTTAGTCAGGTTGATCTTGCCAATAATTTTAATGTCACCAGCAGCAATGGTGGTATCAGTAATTTTCAGGCCAGTTTAACGGTCAATTTTGATGACGCCACAGTACCTACTGGCAATCTATCATTTGATGACAGTGGTGGTGAGTGGTTCGCCGCTTTTAACGGCATTATCAATGTTGAAAAATTTGAACTGGGTATCAACTTTGCTTCCCATGGTAACAATCTGGCTGATGGTAACATTACTGCCCAATTTACCAATGGGGGCATAGCTGACATCTTAGCTAACTTTGATTTATTTGAGGTCAACAACCCTAATATCAAAGCAGGCGGTCAGTTCTCGATAAAATAGATAAAACAGCGGCATATCGGTGATATGCCGCTGTTTGAGTACCCAAATATCGCCGTAATGGTGCCAATGATAGATGCGCCCAGAGGTGACTAAACAACAAAGGATCCAGCATGTGTAGCAACAGCAAAAAATGGGCGTTAGGATTAATTGCCAGTTTATTTCTGGCCGGCTGTGGCGGCGGTGGCGGGTCTTCCCCCACCAATACAAATACCATACCCGCTGTTGAAACCCAAACCTCGCCCCCTCCCACACCACCGGGCACAGACCCGACCACGGATCCGACTACCCCAGAAGTTCCCAATCAGGAAATCATCGCTTTTCATTCATCTCAAGTGGTCGATTTCGATTATGCCCAACGTGCGGCCAACCAACCTGTTGAGGCCAGTCAGGCGCAATCTGAGGCTTTCGCCAATATCAGTGGCCATTTTAAATTTCCCACCTCAGGTCAGGATCTCCAAGGCAACCTGTATGTTTCGGTCAACGTCAGCGATCCTGATGGGATCAGTAATGTCTTTGTCGGTTTTGAAGGCGCGCAAGGGGCTGTCGCTGTTTGTACATCCAGTTGCGGCAATTCAGTCAATCGCACCATTACTGGCATCAACCCGCTTCAACTCGGCCTGAACAGCAACAACTCATCCAACCAAATTCTTCAATTATGGAGTGATGATAGTCAAGGCAACCGCACCCATATCAGTCAGGTCTCCATTAATTGGCAACCCGTCAAGGTCAGCGGTATCTCAGCTACACGCGCGGTAAATTCAATTAACTTAAGCTGGAGTCTCGTTACCAATTACCTGCGTTATAACGTTTATCTGTCTACCGACAGCGCCTTGTCGGTGCAAAATTACCAGTCAGTAGCCATCGCCAGACAACATCTATCACTCACCAATAACAGTGTCAACATCACTGGACTCGACGACGAAACCATGCTTTATGCCTTGGTGGTCGGCATTGATGGCGGTGGTGAAAGTGCCTTCGGCACAAAACTGCCCATCGATCCCTTGTCAGGCCCGACCAACTTAGCCCCGGTGGCCAACAATGACGCTTTTGAATTTATCGAAGATGATAGTTTAACTGGCAATCTGCTCGCCAATGACACAGACCCAGATAACGAAGCCGTGTTTATTGACACCACTCCAGTGGTTAACGTTGAAAACGGCACTTTAGTGATCAATGCCGATGGCACCTTTAATTATCAGCCGCCAATTAACTTTGTCGGCCTCGAACAATTTACCTATCGCATCACTGATGCCGCTGGTGCCAGTGCTCAAGCCGTCGCCACTATCCTTATTACCCCCCAAAATGATGATCCTGTTGCGTTGGACAATACATACAACATTCAAATCAGCGGTGAAACCCTCGACGTTGCCGCCCCCGGTCTGCTGGCCAACGATTATGACATTGATGTCGATACCTTAGTGGTCGATACCACCCCCGTTGCGCCACCGAGTAACGGCGCAGTAGTATTACAGAGTAACGGTAGTTTTGTTTATACCCCCAATAGCGGTTTTATCGGCGTCGATGAATTTACTTACCAGGTCAGTGATGCCTCGGGTGCCCGGGCACAAGGCACCACCACCATCACCGTCGGACAAAGCAACAATCCACCCACGGCACAAAATGACAGTTACACCATTAATGAAAATACCGTGTTATCGACCGCTGCCGATGGCCTTGCCAGCTTGTTGGCCAATGACAGCGACGGTGACGGAGATAATCTGACCGTGGTGAGCATAGGCGCGCCACAACACGGCACCCGAACGCTGGGCCAAAATGGCCACTTTAGTTATATTCCCGCCGCCAATTTTTATGGTGTCGACAACATGGTCTACCAACTTAGCGATGGTACCACCACCACCACAGCCTCAATCACCATCATCGTTTTGCCACAAAATGCCCCTCCACAAGCCAATCCTGACAGCGGTTATCAAGTCGCTGAGGATAGCAGCTTAACCGTCAGCGCCGCTGACGGGGTACTCAGAAACGACAGTGACAGCGATGGCGACGAATTACGGGTATCAAACGTATTAGCCGCCAATCCACGCCAGGGCAGCGTGACCATCAACAACGATGGTAGCTTTATTTATATCCCCCAAAACAACTTCACCGGCAATGACCGTTTCACCTATACGGTACTCGATTCTTTTGGTCAAAAAGATACCGCCGTAGTATCCATTTCGGTCACACCCGTGAACGATGCTCCGGTGGCGGTTAACGACAGCGCCATCACCGACATCAACACCCCCGTGACCATCAATGTATTAGAAAATGATTCAGATATTGACGGCGACCCACTTTCAATCACCGCAGCCACTGCCGGTACCGGCAGTGTCATCATCAGCAACAATGCCCTGATTTACACTCCCGCAACCAACTTTAACGGTCAAGATAACATTGATTACACCATTTCTGATGGTGCAGGCCAAAACGCGACAGCATCGGTCACAGTCACCATCAATGAAAACCTTAATGCCCCCGTTGCCGTGGATGACAGTTATAGCGGGGTTGAAGATACCAAGCTAAATACCGAAATATCTGGGCTGGCCTCCCTTATCGCCAACGACAGCGATGCAGATGGCGACGTTTTGTCGGTCAACATCACCCCAGTATCAGCCCCAATCAAAGGCTCGATCTTACTGCAACCCAACGGCCACTTTAGCTATACCCCTAACGGTAATGAAGTTGGCAGCGATAGCTTTGTTTATCAACTGCAAGACGGTAACGGCGGCACCGCAACAGCCACTGCCATCATCGCCATCACGCCAGTCAATGACGCGCCTACAGCGGTTGACGATAATTACACCATAACTGAAAACGCCACTTTGGTGATGTCAGTGTTAGACAATGACACCGATATTGATGGCGATTCCATCACCATCACCGGCGCCTCTGCCAACACAGGCAACGTCACCATACTGAGCGACACTAACCTACAATATACCGCCGCCAGTGGGTTCAGTGGCACAGATTTTATTACGTACAACATCAGTGACGGCAATGGCGGCAGTGCGTCAGCCAACGTTACCGTGATTATCTCTGGAGTCAATGATGCCCCAGTGGTAGTCGACGATATTGCCACCACCAACGAAGACACCAGCGTTACCATTGATGTGCTGGCCAATGACAGCGATGCTGAGGGTGACAACCTAACGGTTACCGTGAATAACGTCAGCAACGGTACACATGTGGTGAACACAGACAATACCATCACCTTTATCCCTACAGAGAATTTCAACGGCGAAGCCATCATCACTTATAACGCCGCTGACCCCAGTGGTGCCAGTGACAATGGGCTGGTGACGATCACCGTGGTTCCTGTCAATGATAACCCCGTGGCCAACGCCGATATATTCAGCCTTGATGAAGATACCAGCGGTCAAATCAACCCCATCAGCAATGATACCGATATCGAAGATGATACTTTATCGATTTCCTCGGCGACTTCAACCAATGCCACCATCACCACCAACAGCAATAATTCACTGACTTATACCCCAAACTTAAACTTTTTTGGCACCGATATCGTCAGCTATCAACTGTTGGATAACCAGGGGGGCATTGCGACCGGCACCATTACCGTTACCGTCAACCCGGTCAGTGATCTGCCAGTGGCTAGCGCCGACAGCTACCAGCTTGACGAAGATATCGTGCTAGCCGTGGATGCCGCCAACGGCATATTAAGCAATGACAGCGACCCCGATGGCGATAACCCGACCATTACGACAAACCTAATCGAAGTGGTAAAACACGGCACCTTAGAAATCAGCTTCGACGGCAGCTTTGTTTACACCCCGCAAAGTAATTTTGTTGGCAGTGACAGTTTTATTTATCAAATCATCGACAACACAGGTAATACCGCCCAGGCCACGGTGACATTAACCATCAACCCGGTTAACGACGCACCAGTGGCTGTCAATGATAGCGCCACCACCAGTGTTAACACTCAAGTTAGCATACTAGTATTGGCCAACGACACCGACATTGATGGCGATACCCTGTTTATCAGCGCTGCCAACGCTGATAATGGCACAGTAAATATTACAGGCACATCACTAACTTACCAACCCAATAGCGATTTTGCCGGTACTGATACCATTAATTACACTATCGGCGATGGCGCAGGTGGCACAGCCAGTGCGCAGGTTGTTGTCACCATCAACAGCAACCAATCGCCCATTGCCGTCGATGACAGTTACAGCATCAGCGAAGACACCATCCTGACAGTACCTGATGGCGACAATGCGCTGAGTCTGCTCGCCAATGACAGCGACCCAGAGGGTTCTAGTCTGTCTGTGGGCAGCACAGCAATCGCTGAACCCGCGCATGGCAGCCTCAGCTTAAACAGCGATGGCAGCTTTGTTTATACCCCCCAGAGTGATTTTGCTGGCACCGACAGTTTTATTTACCAGCTTACCGATAGCGAAGGCGGCACCGCCACTGGCACCGCCACCATCACCGTACTCGGGATCAATGACACGCCAGTGGGCGTCGATGATAGCTACACCGTGAACGAAAACAGCATCACCATCATGGCGGTGCTCGACAACGACACCGATGTTGACGGCGATACCCTCAGCGTCACAGCGGCCACCGCCAATGTCGGCACCGTAGTGGTGTTAGCCGACAGTACTTTGCAATACACCGCACCGTCAGGCACCAACACCAGTGATTCTATTGAATACAATATCAGTGATGGTCAAGGCGGCACCACCTTTGCCAATGTCGCCATTACCATTGTCAATCTTAACGATGCTCCGGTCGCGGTCAACGATAGCGCCAGCACCGACGAAGACAGCAGTATCACCTTTAATGTGCTCGACAATGATACTGATGCCGACAATGACACCCTAACCATCGTCAGCGTAACCTCAGAAAACGGCACTCACGAAGTCCACCAAGACAACAGCATCACTTTTACTCCAGCAGAAAATTTTAACGGTGAAACAACCCTCAGCTATACCATCTCTGACGGCAATGATGGCACCGCGACGGGTCTGGTGAGCATCACCGTGGCAGCCGTGAATGACAACCCAATTGCGCTTACCGATGAGGTGACACTTGATGAAGACGGCAGCGTAGCACTAGACCCGACTGCTAATGATACCGATGTCGATGGCGATACCCTAACACTCACTAGCGCCAATTCAGACAATAGTGAAATCACCATCAACGGCAATACCATCACCTATGTGCCCAATGCCGATTTTAACGGCACCGATACCATCCAATATAGTATTGATGATGGTAATAATGGTTCGGCCCAAGGCATCATCGTCGTCACCATCACCGCCATTAATGATAACCCGGTTGGTGTGGTCGATGAGGTTCAAGTGGCCGAGGGTAGTAGTGCCAATATCATTGATGTGCTGGTCAATGACACCGATGTTGATGGTGATACCTTAACCCTAGATAGTGTCACTGCCAGCAATGGCAGCGCCGAGGTTCTCGACAATACCGTCAGCTATACCCCGGATGCCGCTTTCTCTGGCGCAACCACCCTCACCTATACCCTGTCAGACGGTCAAGGCGGTATTGGTAAAGGTCTGGTCAATGTCACTGTCTCTGCGGTCAATGATAATCCGGTGGCCAACAGTGACGATTTCATTGTTGAGGAAGACAGCACCACAGACTTCGATCCTACCGTCAATGATACCGATAGTGATGGTGATACCCTGACCATAGTCAGCGCCACCTCAGACAATGCGGACATCACCATCAACAGTGCCAATTCAATCACTTATACCCTCAAAGCAAACTTCAATGGTTTAGATGTGGCACGTTATACCATTGAAGATGGCAATGGTGGTTCATCTAACGGTGTTATCTTTGTCACCGTCAATCCAGTTGCTGACCTACCAATCGCCGTTGAAGATATCGTCACCATGGATGAAGATGCCATCGCCATCATTGATGTGCTGGCCAACGACTCTGATGCTGATGGTGACAGTCTAAGCATCATTGCAGCCAATTCCGATCAGGGTGCGGTGACCGTCAATCCAGCCGAGGGCGATAACAGCGAAACCCTAACCTTTATCCCAACCCCAAACATTAATGGCGCAGCGGTGATCAACTACACCATTAGTGATGGCAATAGCGATTCTAGCAGTGGCGCGAGCAGCACCGTTGCTGTCACCATCAATTCGGTAGCCGATGCACCAACCATCAATAATGTCAGTGGCGAGGTTTCAGAAAATGCCACCAACGGTGTCCATGTTCTCACCATCGGTGCCAGCGATGTTGACGACAATGACAGCGTATTATTGAGCATTACCGCTGGTGACAACCTAAGCGTCTTCGCCATCAACAGCAACAGCAACAATGGTGAAATCACCGTTAATGATGCCAGCCAACTCGACTTTGAAACCACCAGCAGTTACGCATTAACCATCACCGCCACCGACACCACCGGATTAACCTCGGCCGCCACCGCCAATATCACGGTGCTAAATGGACCAGAGAATGAAACTCCGCACTTTGACACCAGCTTTGGCAACTCCCCCATTGCCGGCGCAACCGTATCAAATGCTTTTGCTTTTGATTACCAAGATACCCCCGTTGATGCCGTTATGGACAATCAAGGTCGGGTAATTATGATTGGCACTACCACTGACAGTGGCGACAGTGTTAACCGCATCACCATCAACCGTTACTTAGCCGATGGCCGCCTTGATCACAGTTTTGGCGTTTTAGGCATTGTCTTTGTTGATCTAGACGTCACCGAAGCCGCCAAAGCCATCACCGTTGACAGTAACAATAATATCTATGTTGCCGGACAAGTGCAGATTGGCAGCACCAATGAAGTGGTTATCGCCAAGCTACTGGCCACTAAGCTAAATAACAGTCACCTCGATGCCACCTTTGGCACAGGCGGTGTCGCCACCTCCAACATGGGACAATCAAACGTATTGGTCGGTGATATATTGGCCCACTCAGACGGTTCGGTATTTGTCGCTGCCGGGGTTAATAGCGAGTTTGCGCTATTAAAATATAACTCAGTAGGTCAGTTGGTTGCTTCCACGACCATCAATATGACGGGCGATTTTGATCAACCTGAAGCATTGGCAGAACAAACCGATGGCAAAATACTGGTGGCAGGCCATAGCGCCGATGCCGCACAGAACTTTACTTATGACTTTGCCGTGGCCCGACTGGTCAACAGCACCACCGGCCCAGAGTTCAGCTTAGACACCAGTTTTGCCACCACAGGTATGACCACCTTTGACCTTGGTCAGTCACGATCTGATATGATCTATGCCATTGAACTGACCAGCACAGGTGATATCGTATTGGCTGGCACCTTACTGCATACCAGTAATTTTTGCGATGTGGCAGTCGCCGTGCTCGACCCCAACGGCATCTTGCTTAACAGCTTTGGTGACGGCGGTATATTGGTGCTTGATGCCGATGGTGACGGCGGCGCTGGCACTGGCAACGCTTTTGCCACCAGCATTGATATCGACAGCAATGGCAACTTGTTTCTTGGCACCCAGTTTGGCATGACCACTAACCTCTACGACTTTGGCGTGGTGAAAATCTCCTCAACCGGCCAACTTGACAGCAGCTTTGGCAGCAATGGCGTAGCCCAACATGACATTAACAATGGTCAAAATACCATGGTTGCACTGATGCTCGACAGCACTGATCGTCCGGTTATCGCCACATCCGCCCCGGGTGTACGCAACCAGGACTTTGCCATCAGCCGCTTTACTGGCGCAGGTGTGTTTGACACCAGCTTCCTTAACCACGGTTACAACCAAGTCAACCAAAGCCCCAGTGACGATACCATGCATGGTGCGCTTCAAATGGATGCCTCACCTCACACTGGCAAATTTGTGATGGTGGGTACTACCAGCAGCGGCAGTGGCCTTTCTGATTTAATCGTCGCCAGATATAACATTGATGGCAGTGTTGATGCCACCTTTGGTATCAATGGTTATTTCCACTTATCAACCAACGACACCGATATCCCCTATGTTGGCAAGTCAATCACCGAACTTAACGATGGTCGTGTGGTGATCACCGGCCAAGTATCATCGACCAGAGGATTTTTGCTCGCACTCGATACCAACGGCAAATTAGATACCAGCTTTGGTGGTGGTGATGGTTCATTATTTATTCTGCCTGATGGTGCCGAGACGATAAGCCCTAATAGCGTCACCACCGACAATAACAACATGATTGTGGTGGCAGGTTATCAAACCACACCCGCAGGTCCACATGATGTATACCTAGCGCGTTTTGACGCTTTGGGTAACCCAGATCTTAGCTTTAATGAGACTGGTCGAGTAATACTCGATTTGGCGGGCGGTTTGAGTGAGGGTTTCAACCGGGTTGATATCATGCCTGATAATTCATTGATAGCGGTGGGTTATCATAACAACCGAGCACTGGTGGCCAAATTCCGCGACACCGGGGTGTTAAATCCCAACTTCAATGTCACCGGTTTCCATGCCCTTGATGTTGACCCGCAAGTCAGCGATAACGTCGATGAATTGTTTGATGTTGATGTCGATGACGGCGGTCACATCTTTGCCAGTGGTGCCAGCAACTCCGCCACGACAGATTTAATCACCGTGGTCTCCATCAACGCCGATGGCAGTATGGACAGCAATTTTGACAGTGATGGTATGGTGACGTACAGCTTTGGTTCAGGACACGCCAAACAATCGATGAGCCTAGACAACAACGGCAAGCTGGTGCTCACTGGGCACAGCCACGGTGCCACTGGCGATGATATCTTTGTTGCCCGGCTGGGCAGAAACGGCGCGTTAGATCCGATATTTGCCGGTGGTTCTCATGTATTGATCAACCACAATGACACCGATTCATCTGAGATTGTCGGGGTTTTGGATAATGGTAAAATCTTGATTGCAGGTCATAACAATTTCACAACCTACCCTAGCCGAGGCTGGTTTATACTAATGCTTGAGTTGATTGAAGAGACTTTGGCGACTCGGGAAGATACCCTCGACACGGTTGAAGATAAGGTTAAATTTGAGTTTAGGCAACCTGAAGTAGTGCCAAATTAGTCAAGATTGACAATACAAATACGAACCTGACGGGCGTCAGGTTCGACAGAGACTTTCCGATTTAGGAAATGATCTCTAACAACTCAACATCAAAAACCAATGTTGCATATGGACCAATCGCGCCACCGGCACCTTGCTCACCATAAGCCAACTGGTAAGGAATGGCCAAACGCCATTTTGAACCAACCGTCATTAGTTGCAATGCTTCAGTCCAACCTTTAATCACGCCGCCAACTGGAAATTCAGCAGGCTGACCGCGATCGTAAGAGCTATCAAATACAGTACCGTCAATCAATGTACCGTGGTAATGAGTACGAACCGTTGAAGCAGCCGTTGGTTTTTCGCCGTCGCCTGTGGTTAATACTTCATACTGTAAACCAGACTCAGTAGTGGTAACGCCTTCACGAATGGCATTATCAGCAAGGAATTTATCCCCCTCAACAGACATAGTTTTGGCTTGATCAGCTTGTTTGGCTTGCATTTGATCGTTGATTGCAGCAAAGGCCGCACGCATATCGTCATCACTGACCGGACATGCAACGCCATTTAAGGCATCGTTCAAACCAGCAACAACCGCTGACGCATCTAGCCCGTCAAATGGATTGCCCATCAGTTGATCGCCCATTTGACGACCTACGCCATAACTGGCGCGCTGTTCTACAGTAGTATAATCAGACATTAAATTCTCTCATAATAAATAGTAGTAATTAAAAACCGCGATAGTTTAACACATAATTCCAGCAGTAATATCCTTCGCGACACAGAAGGTGAATGAAAAGTTCGACAATAACCCTTGAAAAGTTGATTTTTAGCGCTACAATGACGATACGTCAACTTTGACGAATCGTCACAAAATTGAAATTAGAAACAATTACCAGCAGCAACTGACAGGTATAAGCGCTTAATGACAGACAATATTGCCGACAACACAACAGCAACCCCCGCTCACCAAGGCGCGCTGGTGTCCGGTAAAAACC
>JBLGCB010000027.1:0-34246 GCA_047617105.1 Phenylobacterium sp.
CTGTCAAGGCTCTTTTTCATAAAGATTTTTGACTGCCTGGTTATTGTGTAACCAGCGAGGACTCTACTTTGAACCCTTGCTGTGACTGACTTCCCGTGTCAGTGGATGCGCATTATAGGCAGATGCTTTTTCAATGCAAGCATTATTTTACAAAGAAAGTCATTAACTTGTCATACTTGGTTTGTTTGCATGTTTTGTCGGCGGATTGGGAGTTTTATCGACGATATAAAGACAAAAAGAGAGCTTAAGCTCTCTTCTGGCCAGATGGGTGGGATAGGCTAATTAATGCTTGCGATAGTTACTGCCAGCGAACTCACTGGTGAAGTATTCAATCGCGCCGCGTTTTTGTAGGGTAACAAATACGGTTTTGTTGTCTTGGCCGCCAAAGGCGACATTGGTGGGGTGCTGACCTTTGAGTTTAACTTCTCGAATCAATTTACCTTGTGGTGATACGATGGCCACAACACCAGCGCCGTATCTGGCAATGTATAGATTGCCTTGCTGGTCGGTTCTCATACCATCCATACCGTGATCTTTAAACGCAATAAATAGCTGCTTATTGCTGATATCGCCATTTTTATCAATATCGTATACCCAGACATTGCGCTGGACACTTTCATTCACATACAGCTTGTTGTTATCAGGACTCACCGCAACACCATTGGTGGTGCCCATGCCCTTTTCTAATAATGTGACTTTTTGGTCGGTTGAAATCTTCCACAGCTGGCCTGTGCCGTCTTGCCACTTTGGATCACTGGCAAACAATATGCCGCTATCGGTGATGGCGATGTCATTAGGCTGAGTCATGGCAGAAGAGTGGGCATAAACCCGGACTTTTTGCTCGCCAGATTTTATCTGCAAAATGTTATGGCCAACATAATCGGCGATGTACATGTTGTTGTGGTGATCAAAGCGGATGCCATTACCAGTAGACTTACCCGGCAGTTGAGTCAGTAATTCGACCTTGTTTTGGCCAACAACTCGACCGATGGTGCCCTCTTTGCCAAAGTTGACCGCGTATAATGTGCCATCGAGATCGGTTGCAGGCCCTTCAATGCCTGTGGTAAACGTGCCATCACTCACCCAATCTGATGCTTGATAGTTCGCCGCAGATAAGCCCATGGACAATGGTAATGCCGCTAATATAACTCCGATAACCCCAGCTTTGATGATGAATTGACGCATACTTTTGCTTTTCCCCTGTGTTTATAATGACGAGAGTGATCACAATGAATAATTAGGCCGCATTATTGCATAATAATAGCGATGGATTAAACCCCACTCGCTATTTATGCCGCACCTCTATGCCGCACTGAAGACCCGCAAGCTCAATAACCGCAAACGTTCAATCCACATCTCGGCCGCCTGACTGCTCAAACCATAATGTTGTTTGGCCGCATTAAGTAATAGCTGATATTCCTGCTCAATGGTGGTGGGGAATATGCCCGGATCGTCAGTATTAATACATACCGCAACTTCTCCTTTGTTACGAATACCAAACGGATCTAGTGATAATGACTCAAACAAGCTTTCATCCGGCGGGAACCAGCGGAAGATCGGGTGTTGATGATATTGCTCAAAGCGACCCAATGAGATATTCGATGATGGACACACCTCTAAGGTGATGCCTTTATAGTCGTATTCCATCATCAGATGGTCTTGAATCAACTGGTATAAGGTCAACTCTTGTTTGCTAACCCAATAATCATTGTCGTCGCCTGCAGATTGATGGGTCCAGGGTTTGTGCTGGAGATGCTCATCAAACAAATGAACGGTGATAGCGCAGCGTCCTTGGGCAGAACGATTCAACAGCTGTAATTGTGCGCGGATATTGGCAAACTTGGCGGTTAAATTCTGGCTATCTTCATTGATAATCCAGTATTGGCGATCATTAAGGTTATTGTGGCTGCACAGACGCTTTTCATGCTGATAAGAATTAGCGCGATTCTGCCAATAAGACCATAACTCGTCATGAGTAAAACTGTGACTGAACCAAGATTTTTGCCAGCTTTCGAGCCGCTGCTCAAAATACGCCACCAACTGTAAAGCCTGCGGGTGGGCAACACTTAAGTCTCGGGCATAATGTAATAACCATACCGTATTCCACAGGTTTTCTTCAGGGGTGACAAAAGCTTGATGCTGTCGTTTAGCCCACTGGTCAGGCATCACCCCAAGGGCTAAGGCATGGCCGAGTCTGTCACCCTTGCGCATTCGGCAATATCGTACAGTTTCGTCGATATGCCTTAATCCGGTGATTAAATGGCTATAATCTTCGCCAGCATGAATACTCAAGTGACGCCGCTGAGCCAGATGTACATGACCATTGAGTTGTTTGATGGTGAGCGGCTTTTCTCTTAAATAACGTAACGCCGGGGCAAATACATGAATTGGAAAATGATTTTCATTACCCGCGACATCAAAACCCCGCACCAAGTCCTGAACCCTGATGGATTGGCTCGGCAGTTTGGTACCATGCTTAGTTGAAGGTTTCCCTTTAGTTTTAATGGTAAATTTAAGCTGTGATTTAAGCAGCCGTCGTAAAGCAAACACTTGCTGACGCATATCTTGGCGTTTTTTATCTTCCATACCTGCACTGAACTTGCCGGTTTGCGCACGGGAGAAATGAAGGCAAAAATGAAAAGACTTTTCTAAGTCGGTGGTTTTATTCAATACTCCGGCCACCTGATTGGTGGTTTTAACCAAGGCATCAAGACTGTCCACTGGCGGTGCCACCTTCAATGCCGCTTTATTATTGCCGTTCAATAACCAACGTAACGACTCTTTACTGCCCTTATCGCGGTTAAATCGGCGAATGTCAGAGATAAAAAAATCAACGAAGTGAGTTAAGCCCACCCCCGACATCACTACGTAAGAACGTAAGATATTCACGAGATGAATCAATGCCATGGTTAGGGTTTGAATTTGTGCCGACTGATTTTTTTGGCTTTGCTGCATTAATAACGCGCAACAAAAAGCGGTTAATGCCTGATGAGAATTACCCTTGCGCACTTGTTTGACCATTTCAAGCAAAGCGGATTGTTGCGGTGTGGCCGCAGATTTGTTGGATAAACGAAATCGGCTATACAGTTTGCTGCTGGTATTAAGTGGCGCCTGCTTTAATACCGCCTTAAGTTGTTTTGGTAGGTTGGCTAATGGCTGTATTGAAGATTCACCGTCAGTCGACTCGCCAAAACCTTCAGAGAAGCTATAACGACAAAATTCATCGAACAATAACCGATAAACACTCACCAAGGTGCCAACACTATAATCGTAGATATTGTTTTCGCTGTTGATTAAGGTGAACTCGGGCACCCGGGGTAATTTGAGTTTTTTCAACTGCTGGCGGTCAACCCGATCAAATAAAAATCGAGTCAGTACCTCAGCGCCCTGTACACCGCCCAAATGGACGTGATTATCGGCGTAAACCTCATCTACATGATCCACTGCAAACCCTAACGGCGATTGGGTTTTTAATAAGGCGGGTAAGGCACTGGCCGACAGTTGCCGACCATTAAGCTGTTTAACATACAAACTGGCGATTAAAAAACCCGGATGAATATGGTTAATCAATGCTTGGTATTCTGTGCAGCGATTGGCTTTAACGGCAAAGTGGTCACCCTCAAAGTCGAGATAGAAATCAGCAATATCTTCGAGGCAATCTAAGCTGAAACAGCCATTATTGGTTTGATGCCAGTATTTTTGTAATACCCGGTCGATATCATCCCAGCGCAGTTGGTGGGCGCGCATATCGTATAAGGTTTCTTTTATTGCCCGTTTAAACTGCTGCTGCCGCGGTTTATGGCTTAACGGCGAGGCACCACCGTCATTTAATGAGGTTAAATGACGTAAGCAAATATCCAACACCCGGTCTGATCGGGTTAAGGCGATGATTGGCAGTTCGTTAAGGGATTTGTTGAGCATTGGTTATTTGTGTTCCAGCCAAGTCTCTAATCGTTTTGCACTGCCAATAGTTACTGCCGCATTGTATATCGTGTAAAAATTGGCTGATGTATTAGTCTTTTGGCGATTATAAATATCCTTGTATTTAGCCATTTCACTATTCGACACGATTTTGTTTATAACGCTTGTGGCTAAACTCCGCCCATCAATATTATCATTGAGCATTTTTTTCAACTCCATCAACGTCTCCGCAGTAACCACCTTAAGCAAAGCCGCCCCGGCAAGTCTACGGCGACCCTGGCCCATAACCGGAAGCTTCTCAACAACATCTTCACTCCCCGCAATTCCCGTCGGCTTCACCAAAAATCCATCCAACCCCGCCAACTTAAACAACGGATGTTGATCAATCACTTTGGTCAAGGTCGGGTGTTGACTCTCCAGCAGCGGTTTAATATTACGCAAATAACTCTGGTCACCCTTAATAGTATTCTCAGCAACAAACCCCTTACCCATGGCAATACCCTGCTTCACCACTTCATTGCTTTTATTTTCAAAGCAGGCAAAGGCATTTAATAACAGCAGCTTGACCCGCTGATGTAATAAGCCCATTGATTGGTCAGCAATAAATGGCTGGTTTTTTAACAGTTTCACCGTTCTAAAATACTTATTAAACGCGCTATACAATAGCTGGCCAGAATATCTCACCCCGGTTAGGCTCTGACGCCATTGATTGATTTGCTCAGCTAAAACGTCTATGGACTGTTGGCTATGGTCAGATGAAACGGCGGTCACATCACTGCCATCAGAACCGCCTTCATCCAACGCAGTATCGGCTAACTTGGTGGGAAAATAATGGAAGAAACCATGAAAAGGCGCTTGAGCCAGTAGGCGTTCGATATCTTTGGCGCTTAAATCCTGATAAATACTGCTCAGCACCAATTCAAACACCTTGCCAAAAAATAACAGATAACCGGTTTGGTAACTGCTGTAATAATCATTATGGGTATATAAGCGCAATAATAAACGCTCATTGCCATCAACAATTTTGTCCACTCTTGATTTAGCAATCATCAGCCGTCCAGCATAGGGTTCGATGCCCGAGAAATTGACCATTAACCTTGGTAAGGTTTGCAAATAAGGCAATTGTCCGGCTTTATCCCGTTCGCTGCATTTGATGTTTTCGAGCGCACCAATCGATTTTTCAGCAAAACGAGTGAATGAGCGGTCATCACCATGATTAGCAGCATCCATAATACCGACGTTTCTGAACAACAAAGCCCGCCGACCATCAGGCGCTGTGCCATCAAACTGACTCATAGCAAAAAGCGCTAACGACGTTTGCACCAGTTGATACAATGCCATTCGCTCACTGGCACAGAAATAATCTGCCAGTTTAATCAGCAACGCTCTGCTGCGATGTAATTCTGAGGTGACACTGCCTTTATCGGCATCAAACAATATCGCCAGTTCCGCCTGATGCTGGTCAGACAAACTCGACAATACATTGAGAAATTGGGCCAAATCGCGGCTGGTTTGCGGCAAAAAATCTGGCCGACTGTCTTCAACACCGTTGGTACCGGCAAAAGCCACGCCCTTTAAACGACCATATAAACGGTTAAAGCTAATGGTGCCGCCAGTGCTATGCACGTTGATTTGGTGTTGTTTTAATAATTCAGGAAACAGCTGTAGGCGGATTTCGCCATACTCTGGGAAGATTTTTTGAATATAACGGTCAGCCAATTCAGTAGATTGTTTTTTCTCAGCCTGTTCTGGCTTATTGGCATTAATCGCCAGCTGACGGACAAAATGGCGAGTAACAATGGTGCGATAGAGTTTTTTGTCACCACTGACCACCGATAACACAAATGGGCAGGCTAGGTATTTACGGATAACTTCGAGCACGTTAAACGCCATATCCAGTGACATATCGACATCATCAATCAATAATACGATGGCTTTACAACCCAGAACGTCTTTCGCCTGGGCAAAATAACTGAATAAACGCCTTTCAAGTTCTAAACTGCCTTTAAAAGCCAGCAACTTGTCGACACCATAACTGGATTTGGCGGTAAACTCCGCTTCAAGCGAATCGGTCACCAGCTCTAATGCCTCTATATAAGACTCGGCCATTTCTTTATTGGACTGATCACAATGGGCTTCGATTTCAGTATGAATTTGACCAATGATGACATTGATAAAATCTTCTTTAAGGTTTAATAAGGTAGGATCAATAGGCTGACTAAAATACAAGCCTCGATCTGGCCGGACCTGTTGGCGGTCCAGCCCTTGGAGGTTGGCTTGTACATAAGCGGTTTCAAGGTTGAGCATAAACGCGGTTTTACCCGACCCCCTAGCACCATCAATAAAAATAGTGTTGTGAATGCGATCGAGCGGTTGATTCATCTGCGGATGCTTTGAAACCTGCTTTTGTGCCAGGTTAGACGCGAACTCTTTGGCGGTTTGCAATAAACCAAAGGCTTTTTCATAAGCCCTAAGCTGTAAGCGTTCTCTGGGGTCTTGAAATACTGTCGCCCTATCTTCACGGTGCACATTGAGTACAATCTCAGACGTTACGTGGGCTTGATTGGATTCATCTTGGCGCATTACACTCTTCCTCTGCCTATTTCTTTCTCAATAAACTGGTGAAACGATCACCAAAAAAGTTAAGGTCTTTAATAATATCTTTATGACGATCTTCAATTTCATCGTTAACAATCAACAGTAGCCGCCGCTGGGCCTGGCTTTCATTGATATGGTTGGCTTGTTTTTCAGCGTCGTTAAGCTGGATTTTAAATAGGGCGGTGCGGTAACGACTCCACGCTCGGGTGTAACCGTCAAGCCGGTTGATCATAAACGCCGCCAACGAAACCCCTGCCCCTAATGATACTAAAGGGCCAATGGCCATTTGCCACGATGAACCCAAAAGGTGAAAACACAGTGGAAAACTCAATGCCACCACCATAACCGTATTGATGAGCTTTACATGAAATGGATTATGCCGCCAACGTGCATCTCGACCGTCTTTATCACCAAGCAAGACAAAAAGAAAAAATAAAGCCGCCACAATCATCAGGGCAACCATATAAACCGGGCTATCCTTGGCGCTTGCGGGCAACATCCGCCATCCGCCACCATTGAGGGTAAACAGAAAAATCGCAAACAGCAGCAGGTATAAACCGAGTTTCATGATATAAAGAGAAAAATTACTTTTGATGGCAAACCAGCGGCTATAATCGTCGAAGTAAGCACTAAATGCCGCGAACTGAGCATCATAACCTGGTGTTCGAATGGCCTGATGCCAACTGGGAATATTCTGTTGTGGCTGTTGAGTCATCACCTTTCCTACTGTTACGCCTAATACAAATGGATTTTAACGATTCAGCGTGCTTAGATTTCGCTTCAGAACAAGGCATTTTCGCACGGAGAATAGACGCATATAAGTAATATGTAACTATTTGAGTACGAAAATAACGCCGTTATGGTGCGAAAGATAAGTGTGCTGGATAGTTAAATGACAGTGTCATGAACCTTACCCTAATGTCAAGGCATGGCAGGATAGATCATAGCCGCACGGGTTTAATGCTTTTTTGGCGAAAAGCCGTTAGAATTAAGTAACAACACCTCCATAGGCGACGACTCTACCCACTATGCGTTTAACCACTGCATTTATGCTTTTTGTTAGTTTGTTTCATTGCGTTATCAGTACCGCTGAAGCGACGTCAACGTTAATCACCCCTGCCCCGCAGGCCAATCATATCACTACCCTTGACAGTACCAATCTTGGTGAGGTCAATGTGGTGATGCAAAGTCAAAAGGGTTATATCTGGCTAGGCACCAACGATGGCCTAATTCGCTTTGATGGCTATAGCAGCAAACATTTTGTTCATGACGATAATAATCCTCACAGTATTAGCCACAATTCGATAATCGATATTGTCGAAGATAAGCAACACAATTTGTGGCTCGGTACTTTTGGCGGCGGACTCAATAAATTTACCCCTGCCACCGGACGCTTTGAAAAAATCAGTCTGGCCACCTCAGATCAAACCGCCGCACCTTCAGATCTGCTCTATGAATTGGCCATTGATAACCAAAACACCTTGTGGATTGGTTCAACCAAAGGATTAAGAACGCTATCACTGGATACCGAGCTACCGGTGCCATTGCCGCAACCATTACGGCAACTAGACGACTTTGTTATGCCCCAAGTCTTTTTCGACCAACAGCATCAAATGTGGATAGCGGGTTATAAACACGGGGTTTATCGTTATATCAATGGTAATTTGCAGCACTTCAGTCTTGGCTCAAAATCAGCCAATGACCCCGCCGAGGACATCATACGACGAATTATTGAAGACAAACAAGGCAATATCTGGGTTGGCGCTGCCAACGCCTTGTTGCGTTTCGATGGTGAAAGCCAAAGTTTTCAGCGTTTTAAACCCTCTGCACAAAGTGATTTTGATGAAGATAGTGATGATATTATGAGCATTTTACCCGACCAGCACGGCCAGCTGTTGCTCGGTACCATCAACGAAGGTGTGTTATCGTTTTCACCCCAAAGCAAGCAGTTTACTCGAATATCTGGCATCAACGATGTATATCATCAGTTTAAGAGCAAACGAGTGAATGACATTATTGCCGATAAAGATGGCACAATATGGTTTGCCACCGACGAAGGGATTATTGTTATCCCCGAAAAAGCACAAAAGTTTTCTTATGTCAGTAACTCTGCCGCCAATCTCGCCGTCACCGATATCGTTCAGTTACGTTCTGGCAATACCGCCATCGCCGGTGATTTTCGTTTTTATCAACTAGACCCACAAGGTTTACTGGGTTCAAATTCCCAGCCAGGTTTGCTTGGTTCAAATACCCAGCCAGATAGCCGTTTCGAAGACGTCAAACGCTTATACCGGATCACCCAAGACCATAAAGGCAATCTGTGGTTTGCCACCATTGGCCACGGTATTATGTTTTATCAACAATCCAACGATACGTTAACCGCCTACAACCATGATAAAGACGACTCGAGCAGCTTGCCCACCAATTATGTTTATGATGTGGTGATCGACGATGCCCAGCGAGTATGGTCGCTAATGCTGTCAAACCCACCTAGTTTTAGCGGCGGTGTGGTACAAATGCAACCCGCTACGCCTACAACTGCGCCTACTCCTAACAACAACGACAGTGGCCGCCATCAACACCAAATCATCAAAACCTTTAACAATGCGGTGAATATTTTGCCCTATGCCGATGATCAGCTATTGTTGACCTCTAATATTAACGGTTTATTGTCATTGGATACCAACAGTAAAGTCGTCACCCGCTGGAAAAAAGTGCTCGATAATATCCCGCTATATTTTTACGATGTGTTTAAAGACAGCCGTAACCGCCTGTGGCTCGGTACCCGTGGTCAAGGTCTGGCGCTATTTGATCCACAAATTCCGTCAATCAAATTTTATGGCAGCGCCGAAGGTTTGCTGTCGAACAATATTTTTAGCATTACCGAGGCAGATGACCACGCTTTATGGCTTGGCACCCCGGTGGGCCTCACCCGCTTTGATCCCGCCAGCGAACAAGTGATGAATATCGAAAAACAAGATGGGCTACTATTTACCAAGTTTTATAAACGTTCGGCGATTAAAACTGCACAAGGTCGGCTGATGATGGGCACCGCTGCTGGACTGGTGTCTTTTGACCCGCAAGACTTTAGTCAAAGCAATCCACCAGTGACGGTGGTGATCAATGATTTTAAATTATTTAATCAGTCTGTTGGCCTGAGCTCAGAAGACAACCCCACGGTCCTGAAGCAAACCATTGAATTTACCGACCAACTGAGGTTATCACACCAGGATTATATTTTTTCTTTTGGCTTTGCCGCACTAACCTATAATCGTCAAGATAAGATTCAATTCGCCTATAAAATGCAAGGGCTAGACAATAACTGGTTATACACCGACAGTAGCAATCGCGTGGCCAGTTATACCACCCTGCCCGCTGGTGATTATGAGTTTCAGGTCAAAGCCAGTAATGCGTTAGGCCAGTGGAACAGTGAACCGACCACGATAAAAATCACCATTTTACCACCTTGGTGGCGCAACCCGAGCAGTTACGTTTTGTATATTGTGCTGACCCTAGTGATACTGTTTACCCTGATTCATAAACGCACCCGCAAACTGATCAATCAAGCGAAAACCCTAGAGCATAAAGTCGATGAACGCACCAAAGAATTACAGCGCAGCCGTGATGAAGTGGTTCAACAAGCAAAAACGGTCTCTGACTTGCTGGCGCAAAAACAACAGTTATTTGCCAGTGTTTCCCATGAGTTTAGAACCCCGCTCACCCTTATTCTCAGTCCGGTCGATCAGTTGTTGGCTGACCCCAAAGGCCAGCCAATCAAAAATGAGCTGCTGTTAATTAAACGCAGTGGTCGGCGTTTATTAAGGATGGTCGATCAACTGCTCGAATTTGCCAAACTGGAGCAACAAGTCGAACGCACCATGGAACTGGTCTCGCTGCAACACACCCTCGGTGTTATCGTCGCGTCATTTGAGTCACTGGTACAGTCAAAACACATCAGCCTGATGGTCACGCCGTTTGAAGATATCAATTTGGTTTTGCTACGTGATTCGCTCAATCAAATGCTGATCAACTTATTGTCCAATGCCTTTAAATATTCGACTGAACGCAGCCAAATTACCGTCACCATCACCACCGCGAACCATCAGGTCAATATAGCCATTACAGATACTGGCATCGGTATTGCCTCAAGCGATCACAAGGATATTTTTGAACGTTTTAATCGCGCCACTCATGACCATGGCGAAGCCATCATTGGTGCTGGCATCGGCCTAGCACTGGTCAAAGAACTGGCCGAAGCCAATCAGGGCACCATCACTTTAGTCAGTGCGTTGAAGCAGGGTTCAACCTTCACCATCACCTTGCCCATTGCCGAGCCATCAGCCGTAGCAGCCCTTGACGCACAAAAAGAAGACGCGAAAGATAAACCGCGATTATTGCAGCAACATTTAGATTTAGAAATTGACAGCGTCAATCAAACTGGCAACGCCAAGGCAAGCATCGACAATGCGGGTGATCATGATGATGGTAATAAAAAGACCATTCTGATCGTCGATGATAATGCCGATATGCGAATATTATTACATGACCAACTCAGTGGGCAATATCGCTGTTTGCTGGCTGAACATGGTCGCAGTGGCTTAACCTTAGCCCACGAACAACTGCCCGATTTGGTGATCAGCGACGTGATGATGCCAGTGATGGATGGTTATGAGTTTACCGAACGGCTCAAAAGCGACGAGTTAAGTAGTCATATTCCGGTGATTTTACTGACCGCTAAAGGCAGTATGGAGAGTCGCCTCAAAGGACTGCAATTGTTGGTTGATGATTATGTCGCCAAACCGTTTAATATCGAAGAGTTAAAGCTGCGCATTCATAATATTCTCACCATTCGAGATATTTTCGCCCAAAGATTCAGCCAAGTAGCCGATGCGCCTCGTGCCCAAGGGTTAGTACAAACTGCGGCGTCTGAGCAGGCGCAACTAAGCGATATAAAAGGCGATATAAAAGGCGAAGTAGAAGACCAATCAGAAGAGCTGCCACAAACACTGGCTTTAAATGCGGTTAACCAGCGCTTTTACGATAAGATGAGTGAGCAGTTAGAACAGCATTATAGCAACAGTGAGCTAAACACCAGTATGTTTGCCGAGGCGTTACATGTCACCGAAAAACAATTACAGCGCAAACTCAAAGCGCTATTAGGCATTGGTTTCACAGAATGGGTGCGTAACTTCCGCCTTAACCGAGCCAGCGACTTGTTGACCCAAGGACATCGGGCTTCGCAGATTTTTGACGAAGTAGGGTTTGCTTCACATTCGTATTTTTCGAGTTGTTTTAAGGCCAAGTTTGGCGTGACACCAAAGCAATTCCAGGCCACTTCCTAGCCAAAAAATAACGGCACCAGCAAGCTGTTACCTGCTATTTTTTGGCTAGGAACTGGTGAGTGCGCTTCGCGCGTAAATGATGATCCTCGGGAAAGGGATTAATAACTTTCTCTGTAACTTGCTGTTAACCAGTAATTGCTATAAATTAACTTCAACATCCTTAATCAGCCACAGCAGGAATGCTCTTGTTACATCCAATCAGGCAATTGAATGGTTTGCTGGTCATTGTGTTGACCTTTTTTCCCTACTTTCTTTTACCACCATTTATTACTGAGCAACTACCAACCACATTCAGCCATGTCAGTGATGTGGCGATGCTATTACTGCAATTGAGCACCATTGGCTGGTTATGGTTATGCCGTCAAAACCCGCTCTTTCACAACTTTAAGCTGTTCTGGCAATATTTGCTGTTGGCCGCGGTATGTTTATTGATTTATCACTTTTTACCTGATGACCATGATGTTGTTGCCCAGCTACTGGTGAAAGATTTCACCGTGTTATTTGCATTGTTTTTTATTCTATTGGCCATTGAGACCAATCCTCATCTTAATCCTGGCCATTCACTTAGCTCGCTGCTTAAGGGGCAACTCAGTAAAACCATCGGCGGCAGTGTGCCTGCGCTGTTTTTTACGGTGATCGGGTTTAGTTATTTTATTTTGCTGCCAGCAGAGTTTGCTCAGATGAGTGAACAAAATACCGCTGGTGTGGCCTCATCACAACAAGCACTGTCGGTGTGTTTTAAATTATTGATTAGCAGCCTGATTTTACTGCGTTTGTTGGTCTGCCTGTTCACTTGCCAGCAACCTTTTTGGCATTATACCTTTGGTTTATTCGCCTTGGCAGCCGGGTTTATCATCATCAAACTGGCGTTGGCTTTATACCATGGCCATTCGACTAAGCCTGATTATATCGATACCCTGCTCTCACTGCTGCCTTATTGCTTGGTCATCATTGCCACCCATATCGCTTTAATCCGCAAGGAAAGCCCAACCCCCATCAATAAATCCGCAGACCCTGTCGGCTATATCCTGGTATTAATGCTGACGCTGGCAGGTTTGCATCTGTATGGTCAGCAACAGCACTTGTTTTATTATACCGGTGCACAAGATGGGGGTTTGCAATCTGCCCTGGTGGTGCTGTGGTTACTGATGGGGTCGGCCATTTTACTTAATCTGTCGATGAAACGTAAAGATCAGCTGGCAGCATTACGCCGCGATTTAACCAGTGGCCTGCAAACCCAACAATCACTGACAGCACAAAGCCAGCAACTGAATAACCAGTTACTCAACAGTGAAGATAAAGCCATTGTACGGGTATCAAACAATGCGATTTTAACCACTTCTATTGAGGGTATTGTGCTGTCGGCCAATCCCGCAGCAGTGCAAATGTTTCAAAGCCTAGAGCAAGAACTCAAAGGTAACAGCGTCAGCTGTCTGTTCTCTGACAAAGATGAGATGCACCTATTTTTCGATTTTCACAGTAATGTTTATGCGCTGCAACGCAAAACCAGCGGTATTTCTATCGAATGCCTATCATTGCGTGCCGATGGCACTGAGTTTCCTGCCCAAGCAGAATTACAATGGGCAGAACGTGAAGACCAGCCACTGATTGTGATCACTTTTATCAACTTAACCGCCCGAAAACTGGCCGAACGCCAAACCCTAGAACTCAAAGATAAGTTTATCGCCAATATTTCCCATGAATTCAGAACCCCGCTGACCATTATTAATGGCATTATCGACCGATACGTCAGCAAAACCGACCATGACGAAGCATCAAAAGATTTGTCTACCGCCAAACGTAATGGTTTGCGCTTAGTGCGGATGGTAGAGCAGCTATTAGAACTGTCGCGGTTAAGCGATAATCCCAGCTTATCGTTAAGCCATTATCGTCTTAGCTCTTTGATGGCGATGCCAGTCGACTCTTTTAGCCGTTTGGCCACCCAGCAACAGCTGAGTTTTTCTAGCGTTATCCCCGAAGATTTGTGGCTTGAATGTGATGCCCAGGCATTTGAAAAAATCATTTTTAACCTGCTGGCCAACGCGGTTAAATATACCCCCGCTGGCGGCGACATCAAGGTCAACGCCTATACCGAGCAAGATACCATTATTGTCGATGTGATAGATTCGGGCATCGGCATTCATAAAAACTCTCAGGACAAGATTTTTGAACGTTTTCAGCGCGCCGAAGACCCAATGAATCACTCCACCTTTGGGGTTGGCATCGGCCTGTCGTTGGTCAATGAACTGGTAAAAACCCTTGGCTGGCGCATCTCTTTGGTTAGTGAACAGGGCCAAGGCAGTAAATTCACCCTGTCAATTCCCCGCGCCGAGGCCAAAGATACAGAAGCACAGCTGCCTATGGGCCTGACCGAACATGAAGTATCATCAATATTGATTGAGCAACGTTCGGTATCGAGTAGTCAATCAAGCCACTCGCAACAAGTAGTGTTGGTGATAGAAGACAACCCAGATATGCAAAGCCATATCAAACAAGTGGTTGAGCAACACCATCACTGTATTTTGGCCGGCAATGGTGAGTTAGGTTTACAACTGGCACAAGAGTACGTGCCAGATTTGATTGTCACCGATTTAATGTTGCCAGGTATTGATGGTTTTGAGGTGCTTAAACGCAGCAAACAAGATGAAGTGACGGCCCATATTCCGGTGATTTTACTCACCGCCCGCTCCGATCTCGACAGTCGTTTGCAGGGCCTCAATCTGAATGCCGATGAATATCTCGGCAAACCGTTTAACCAAAATGAACTATTGACCAGAATTCAAAACCTGATTGATAACCGTAAGCAGCTGCAAGCGACTTATGTTAAAAGACACGATGATAAGCAAAAGGTCAAACGTCGGGAAGCGAGTCAAGACAACGCCGCCAAATTAACCGAAGAGGTGGTGGAACAGCCCAGCTTAGACGACAAATTTCTCGCCAAACTCGAAGCACTGGTTGCCGAGTTTTATACCGACCCGGCGCTGGACATTGATCAGCTCGCCGATAAACTGGCGATGAGCGATCGCCAATTGCAACGCAAGTTAAAGGTTTTGCTTGGCACCAACCCCAATAACTTTATTCGCCAGTTCCGGTTGAAGAAAGCCAGAGAATTGCTCAAAGGCGGCTCACAGATTGGCATTGTCGCGTTTGATGTTGGCTTTTCTTCGCAGACTTATTTTGGTCGTTGTTTTAAAGAAGCGTTTGGTTGTACGCCCAAGCAATATCAGGCGGAAAATAAGCATTAAAGGTTTGCCGTTGTCTGGTGCGTCACGCGTGGGGCGAAGGGGTAAGAAAGCAAATACTTGCAGCTTTAGTACCCCTGAGGTGGAGGCAGAGCGGTCCGACGTTTCGGTGCCGACAGGGAAACGTGCCCACCCTACGCAATTCCATTGCAGGTTTCATGTGATTTCGAAGCGCATAACTTTCTGTTTTATAAAGCTTTGAAGTTTTTTTGACCAAAGTTTTACACCAATTTCAAGTCTTTAACCACCACTTAAGTACACTCGATGACAGTTAATAACCCGTTTCATCGAGGTGCTCTATGCTGCAAATATCCAACATCAATAAAACCTATGCCAGTGGTGTCAAAGCACTGCAAGGGATTTCACTGTCCATCGACAAGGGGTTATTTGGTTTATTAGGCCCAAACGGCGCGGGAAAATCCTCCTTAATGCGTACCATTGCCACGCTGCAACAACCTGACATTGGTGAGATACAGATGCAAGTCGGCAGTGGTGAGCATCTTAATTGGTCGAAAAAACCCCAACAGGTGAGGCAATTACTGGGTTATCTGCCGCAAGAGTTTGGTGTCTATCCCGGTGCATCGGCCATCGCTTTACTCGACCATATGGCGGTGATGAAAGGCATTATCGAGCGTAAAACCCGTCAGCAAGAAGTCGAATATCTACTCAATATGGTCAACCTGTGGGATCATCGCAACCACTGTGTGGCAGAATTTTCTGGCGGTATGAAACAACGTTTTGGCATCGCTCAGGCATTGTTGGCCGAACCAGAATTGATTATTGTCGATGAACCCACCAGCGGACTCGACCCGCAAGAGCGTAATCGCTTTCATAATTTACTCGCTGACATTGGCCAAAAAGCGGTGGTGATCTTATCCACTCATATCGTCGAAGATGTCGCAGATTTATGCGCCAACGTCGCCATTATGGCCAATGGACAAATTGTGCGTCAAGGCACCCCCGAGCAATTAATCGCCCAATGGCAGGGCAAGTTATGGCAGTTGAATATTGAACCGTCACAACTAGACCAATGGCAAAATCACCCGGCATTGATTTCGCGGCGCTTAAGTAAGGGCCGTTTTGTGCTGACCTTTGTTGCTGACAGTGCCCCATCTAGCCAAGCCTGTGCCATTGAGCCAACCCTAGAAGATGTTTATTTTTCCGTTCTTAGTCAGGCTTAGTAGGAGGATTTGTCATGTTTACGCTATTACTCAAATTTGAAATTTACTGGCAGCTCAAACAGGCAATTGTCTGGGTCCGTTTTTTTTTCCTTAATGTTAATGGCCTTTTTAGCCTCAGTGAGCAATATCGACTTTGGTGCGGGCAGCCAAGTCAACATCAACTCACCCTACGCCATTATGGTCAATATGCTGATGTTTGCCGGTTTAGCGAGTTTTTTTATTCCAGCCATCGCTGCCAGTGCAGCCTTACGCGACGAAAACCATAAAATGGATGAACTGGTTTTTAGCAAACCCATTCAACGTAAAAGCTTGTTTTTCAGTTTTTTTATCGGCACTTTTATCGCGTCGATGCTGATGTTTTGTGGCGTTGCGATTGGTTTGCTTACCGCCGAAGTGGGGGCTAAGCTGGGGCTTTTTGGCGATGCCAGCAAATTAGCCGATACGCCATTCACCACCCAACTGGGTTACTACCTGTTTGGCCTTTTTGCGCTAGCATTACCATCAATTTTGTTTAGCAGCAGCTTATACTTTTTTGTCGCCCGCTTAACCCGCAGTGTGTCGTGGGTTTATGTGGTAGTGATTACCACTGTGGCAATGTTTCCGTTGCATCAGGTATTATACAGCGTCGATACCCGGGCCATTGTCACCCAAACCGACACTATGGGCATTTTTGCTTTTATGGATGCCACCCGCTATTGGTCGGTGTTTGAACGTAATCATCAGATGATCGAACTAAGCGGGTTATTGCTGCAAAATCGACTGATTTGGCTGAGTATGGGGTTGTTGTTTATCGCTGCGGGATATCTGAGTTTTCACCCAAGGTTAAAACGCACCACTAAAAAACCCAAGGCGACACGTTCACAGCAAAAACCCAACCTTCCCTCAGCAATCATCCGCCCAGCACTGCAACAAATCAAAAATCCGGCCATAGGATGGTTTATTCAGTTTTATCGCTTCGAACTCAAAGCCAGCGCGAATCTGATTTTTATCGCCATACTCACGGTATTTGCGCTAAACCTGCTGCTGGGTGCCAATAACACCATCAATAATTTCGAAGGTGCTGCCCATTATCCCACCACCGCTTTTATGCTCGACAGGATTAAAGAATCGTTTTTGTTCTCTATATATCTGCTGATTATTTTTTACAGCGCAGTAGTTGTGCATCGCCATAAAGATGTCGGTTTTAAAGCCTTGATAGACGTGATGCCCATCAATAATGGCGTGCGACTGATGGCGCAATACAGCGTATTACTGACCCTGATTGTGCTTGCCCTGCTCAGTGCCATGGCCACCAGCGTTTTGATTCAGCTGCTGTATGGTTATAGCAATATCAACATTGGGGTGTATTTATGGGCATTGCTGATTAACCAAGGCATGGCTTTTTATCTGATGGCTGGGTTCGCCTTGTTGCTGCAACTGCTGCTAAACCACAAATACCTCGGGATGTTGGCCACCACAATGCTGATTTTAAGCCAAAAATACGCGCCAGAATTGGGCCTAGAACACTATTTATGGCGTGTTGATATTGCACCAGCCCCTTGGTCTGATATCAATGGTTTTGGTCACTTTACCCAGGCCCATGGTTGGTTTAGCGTCTATTGGCTGTTAATGCTCAGCACTGCTTTTATGCTGGTTAATAAGATTTATCCTAGGGGTAGTGAACTAAGTCTGTTTACTCGGCTCAAATCAATTCGCTTTACTGCCAGGGATAAGTTGCCAGCGGCCTTTGCGGTGATGACCGTGATCGTCGCGGGTTATATTTTTTACCATACCAATATTCTTAATCATTACCAAAACGCTCAGCAACAGCTGGCCAATCGGGCCAATGGTGAGAAGTTGTTTGCCGCTGCGCAACACTGGCCACAGCTAAGCATGACCGATGTCACTGTGGCGATAGATTTATATCCCCAGCAACTTCACGTCAGCAGCACTGGCGAATATCAGTTGATCAATAACACCGCAGAACCCATCAAGCAGGTATTGTTGCGCGTCGCGCCACATTTAACCGTCGGCAAATTACAACTTGAAGGAGCCAAACTGACTC
The DNA here is from genome assembly GCA_047617105.1 of Phenylobacterium sp. Taxonomy (GTDB): domain Bacteria; phylum Pseudomonadota; class Gammaproteobacteria; order Enterobacterales; family Alteromonadaceae; genus JABSOG01. The sequence goes on from JBLGCB010000027.1 coordinate 18,329, forward strand.
AATCCTATCCGCAACTGGGTTATTACCTGTTTGAGGCGGAGCAGAGTTTTTTACCACAGCAGCAAATAGGTTTGTCTTTTAGCACCGACTGGCAGCGAAAAGGCTTTAAAAACCACGGCGAATCGATTCAGTTACTCGAAAACGGCAGCTTCTTTCGCCCCACCGACCTGATGCCAGGATTGGGTTATTTGGCCGCTGCACAGCTCACCGATAGCCGGCAAAGAAGTCAATTTGGTTTAGGCGAATTGCAGCGAATGCCGAGTTTGGCCAGCAACCAAGGGCGTAATATCACTTATTTGGGCAATCTAAACCGCGTTAATTTCGCTGCCACCATCAGCACTTCGGCCGACCAGCACATTATCACTTCAGGTGAATTAACCCGACGTTGGCAGCAAGATGGTCGCAATTTCTTTCATTATCAGTCTGAGCAACCGATTGGTTTTGCTTTTCCAATTCACTCTGGTCGCTATCAACTGAAAAGCATCGAAAACAATGGCATTAAGCTGGCAATCTATTACCAACAAGGCCACCAAGCCAATATCGATGTGATGATGCAAGCGATGCAAGACTCGCTGAGATATTATCGCCAACAGTGGGGCGCTTATCCCCATAAGAGCCTGTCGATTGTGGAGTATCCGGGTTACAGCGCCAATGCGATGTCGTTACCCGGCGTGATCGCTTTTTCTGAAAGCCATGGTTTTGCCGCCAATGTCAGCCAAGCCGATAAGCTCAATCGGGTCTATTTCACTACCGCCCATGAAGTGGCGCATCAATGGTGGGCCAATCAACTGATTGGGGCCAATGTGCAAGGGGCGATGTTATTAACCGAGTCGGTGGCACAATATGCCGCCATGCAAGTGATGGAACAACGCTTTGGTCAGAAGATGGCGCGGCAATTCAAGCGTTATGAACTCAACCGTTACCTGTCGGCCCGCAGTGGTGAGCAGCAAGCCGAAATGCCGTTATTACAGGTTGAGCAAGCGTATGTCGCTTATCATAAAGGCGCGCTGGCCCTGAGTGCCATCAGCGCTTTATTGGGTGAAGCCGACTTTAATCAAGCGCTGGCTAATTTCTTTTCTGATTTTAAGCACCAAGCTGCACCATATCCCACCAGTAGCGATTTATATCGCCATATTATCAAGCTGACCCCACCATCATTGCGACCCAAAGTGGATGAGTTATTGGCGGGTTTGGTGTTATACGATGCTTCAGTGAAAAATTTAACCGTGGTTGAGCCAACGGATGAAACGGTATCAGTGAGCGTCGATGTGATGATCAAGCGCTGGACATTTGAGGGCACGGGCCAAGAGAGTGAAACCAGACAAGCGCTGACCAGTTCGCTGGAGTTTTATGATAAGGATGATAACTTGCTCGGCGAAGTTAGCGTTGCTGCGGGGTTTGATAGCCAGACGATTCGAGTACAGCTACCGGGAATACCCGCCAGCGTCAGGATTGACCCGGATTATTTACTGTTGGATAAGGTGCCGGGTAATAATGTGGTGCGATGGTGAGGAGGCAAAGGCAGGCGGGACACCAAGTCCCGCCGACAATCTTTTTAGCTCAATTGATTACTTGGTGTTATTGATATATTGGTCTGTATTAACAAAACCCCGATCTGAACCACCAATGTTGTAAGAGGCATAAACAATGATGTCATCACTGGGTACTTGCACGGTAAGCGTCAACGTCAGCTTGCCACTGTCGAACCCCTGAGCAGTCAGCGCATCTTTAATGCTTTTACTCAACTTAACCAGTCCGCCAGCAGGTGAAGAACTGACCACACCAAGGTCAAACGATATACCTCCAGCACCTGTCGCAGTCACGAGGATATCACCAGACGTTTTGCCTGTATTTGTCACATAAATAATCTGAGAGGCAGTGGCGCTGTAAGGCATATATGGGATCACCACGTTAGCACCATTTAATGTCCATGCTCCCGCAGCCAAAGCGTTGCCGATGGTCGCAGTACCAGCGGTACCACCAGCAGAAGTATAGTTATACGCCACTGTTGCGGTGAAGGTTTGAGTTGATAGCTCAACGTCGGTTGGCGGGGTGAAAGTGATGATATCTGATTCAAAAGTGGAGTTATAAGTGGTGACTATACTGCTTGCGTCTTCGCTGACCACAAAAGTGCCGCTGTTACTGCTGCTAAAATCGGTGTCTTTAAGGCCTGCTAGTTTTCCTGTGCCACCGGCAAGGGTCAATACTAGACCGCTAGTTGAGTTGAGTGTCGCTAGGTTTTGCCAGCCGCTGGTATCTGGGTTGGTAATGGCAAACCCCAATGCATCACTGCCTGTTGGGGTAAAGACTTTACGCTCAGCTGAAACGTCGATAACGGCATCAAACACAGTGCTAACAGTGGCTGAACCAAACTGAGTTTTTGTTTCGGCCAAAATCGCGGTTGGTGTGCCACTGCTATCAATGGGGCCATCGGTGCTGGTGGCTGAAGTCACGGTGACGCTGACGCCGGACAAAATAGCAGCTGGGCTATAATTAACCGTGCCAATTGGCACAACTGCACCAAGTGTTGTTCTGCTGTTATAAAGGGTGCCGCCGTCACCAGGGGTATCATCGGGTTGCGAGACGGTGGTCACGCGATAAGTGGCGCTGGTGCTAGTGCTGTCAACAAAACCAAGTACCATACCTGCGATAGCATCTTCTTCGGTGGCACTGTCAACGGCATCGACGGTAATTTGTGAGGGAAATGTGGTATTGCTCAGCACGTCTTCATTAAACGTTAAGGTGATTTGATCACTGCCCGCATAAGCCGAACCCAAAGTGTAAGTGATGGCATTTGAGGTTTGAGTGCTGGTTACCCCGACGAGACCTTCTGTTGAATGGATTTGTGTGGTCACGGCAACAGTACCTGCGACAGCCGTTGTACAAACCATCCCTATTGAAGCTGCTAATAACAGGGGTTTTGCGAATGTTCTCATGTGTAATACCTCAGGATTTAAATTAAATAACCAGTCCATTTGCGTATGAACCATAGAGTAGTATTAGCTGTCTTTAACAATTTTGTCAAAGACAATCAGTGGCTTGTCGATAAGATGCTTTTAAGTGGCGGATTAATCATCTATTGTTGCGCCCGAATCAATAATTACCCTTGACCCAAGCTGCCTAAAGCACTCTAATAACAACAACGTAACATCCATAAAACAACCATAACACATCGGTATGAACCGATGGGAGCCAATAATGAAACCTGTACTTAGCCGATTGTTACCCCTTGCCAGCCTGACCTTGTCAGTGGCCCTAACAGCAGCCTCACTGCCCACTTTTGCTGCCGAATCTAATAAAGACGTCACGCTGAAAACCAGCAAAGTACGTGACAACATTTATATGATAGAAGGTGCCAATGGTTTTGCCGGCGGTAATGTGGCGGTATCGGTGGGTGACGATGGACTGCTGGTGGTGGACAGTTTGCTGAAAAATATGACCGATAAACTCAAAACCAGCCTGGCAAAAATCAGTAATAGTGAATTGCGATATTTACTTAACACCCATGTTCATGGCGATCACACTGGCGGCAATATTAAGATTGGCCAACATACCCCGATTATTGCGCATGACAATGTTCGTAAACGCATCAGCCAGCCACACACCAATAAGTCGGGTACCAGCCCAGCGGCACCTGAGTCAGCATGGCCAGTGCTGACGTTTAATGACTCGATGACGTTATATTTTAACGATGATACCGTGCAATTACAGCATTACCCTAATGGCCATACCGATGGCGACAGTATCATCTATTTTGTTAAAGCCAATGTGCTGCATATGGGCGATGAGTTCTTTAACGGTAATTTTCCTTACGTTGATTTAAGCCGAGGTGGTAGTATTGTTGGGTTGAGTAAAACCATTGATAAGATCGTAGCGAAAATGCCCAAAGACGTACTGATTATCCCAGGTCACGGGCCATTGGCTGACCTTGATGATTTGCGCGAATACCAGCAAATGTTACAGCATTCTATAACCACGGTCAGACAAGGCATCAGTGCAGGTAAAACGCTAGCGCAAATGCAAAAAGCCGGGTTGGATAAAAAATGGTTATCATATGGTAATGGTTTTATCTCGTCAGATACCCATATCAATGCCACTTATTTGAGTATAAAAATGTCTGGTGACTTCAGGGAAGTGAAGAAGGCGCATAAGCATCAGGAGTCCACACACCACCATTAATTTTAACTAAGCCTTAGACGAAAAGTTTACGGCACTCTTATCCAAAGAAGTCTCAAAATCGACTTGGCCCTGTTCAATTAGCAATGGCAAATTGTCCTGGGCCTGACGGAAGAAGGTATCGGGATCGGTTGTTTGCGTTTGAAACAAGCTGAGCCAACCATTACGACCATTGGCCTTCACCGCATACAACGCTAAATCGGCCAAGCTCAGGGTTTGTTCCCAACTGACCGCAGTGAATTGCTCTTTGACAAAGGGTAAAGCACAGATGCCAATAGAGCAGGTACATTTGAGTGTTTGACCATTGCCCAAGTCAAACACATGGTTAGCCACATTTTCGCGGATACGTTCTGCCAAGCGATGAATCTCTGCACGCTTGAGGAATCGAACCGCCACCAAAAACTCTTCACCGCCCCAGCGGATCACCCAATCTGAACCCCGGCAAGTATCGGTTAAGACTTCGACCAATTGGATTAACACTTTATCGCCAGCGTCGTGACCATAGTTATCGTTGACGCGTTTAAAGTAATCGGCATCAATAGAGATAAGTCCAAGGTTGCCCGGAGGGTTTTCTGGTTGTTCTGCGCCAGCTGGCACAAAGTGTTCACGTTGTAGTTTGGCCAACTCACCAGGAATCATTTTAGCGACAAAACGGCGATTATGGGCACCGGTCAGTTGGTCGGTCAGGCTGATGCGCTCCAATTGTTGCAGCGTTTCGTTGAGCACATCATTTTTCAACTCTAACTCTTCAGTGCGTTCTCTGACCTTTTTTTCTAACTCACTGGTATATTCGAGCAGTTGCTGTTGCATCTGATAGGCTTCGATACCGCGTTTAATGGTCAACGTCAGTTCTGCTGGGTTGAAAGGTTTGGTGATAAATTTATACAGCTTGGCCTTGTTGACCGAGTCAATGATGGCTTGGGTATCTGAGTAACCGGTCAATATAATACGAATGGTATCGGGCATCACACTGATGATTTTTTGGAAGAATTCAATGCCAGTGACCCCGGGCATTCTTTGATCGCTGACAATCAATTGAATGTCTTGCGGGTTGTCCATCCCATCAATGTGTTCAAGCGCTTCTGTGCCGCTCAGACTGGTGATCACCTGATAATCGTTTTCAAGCAGACGACGCAAAACGTTGACGTTTTCAACCTCGTCATCAATGATCATAATAATTGGCTTATCACTGAGGTTCTGGGTATCTTTGGATATATTGTTGATATTAAAAACCGACATTCTCTCTCCGGCAAAAGGGCCATATACAAATAACTTGTGGGTTCATTCTAATTCTAGGCGCTAAAATCATAAAGGCAAACAAATAGAGATCACTGATCCCTCTCCTTCGGCTGATTCTATTTCAATCGAACCATCATGTTCCTCAATAATTCCAAATGAAATCGCCATGCCTAACCCGGTTCCACTACCAACATCCTTGGTGGTGTAAAACGGCTCAAATATTCTTTGTTGGGTCACTTCGCTCATACCACAACCATTGTCTTTGACACTGATTTTTAACTGGTTTTGACTTTGCTCTGTGGTGATCTGAACGTGACCTTTTTTAGGCGTGCTACGGCGGCGTTCAGATTGGATAGCTTGGCAAGCGTTGACAATTAGGTTCATCAACACCTGAGAGAGCTTAGCCGGATAACAGGTGATAGGTGGATTAAAACTCAGTTGGCTGTCAATGGTGATTTCATCGTATTGGGTTTGTACCAAGCGCACCGTTGACTCAACCAGATCGCCAATAAGGCTTTCTTTTTGTTCGGTATTATCAAGTCGGGTAAAAGATTGTAGGTTATTGACGATGGTCATGATGCGCCTAGCACCTTCGGCGGCGGTATCAATCAATTCCATTAAGTCAGCAAAGTGGTCTTCAAATGAATCCAATACCTTAGGGTCGGCATTATCGCCCCCGGCCAATTGCTTAAGGAAAGCTTTAATGGCCTCCACTTCGTTATGCATCATATAAATGGCGGCATGGGTAAAGTTGGTTGGATTATTGATTTCATGAGCAACCCCCGCAGTCAGCGTGCCCAGAGAAGCCATTTTCTCAGATTGTACCAGTTGCTTTTGGGTCGCGACAATTTTAAGGCTTTTTTGTTCGACCTTGAGTTTTTGTTGCTCTAGTTCGGTATAACCTAAGGCATTGGCCATCGCCACCGCCGTATAACCCGACAGGGTGCGGATCATTTCAAGTTGTTCTGAATTATAGGCGTGGGCTTTGGGACTTTGCAGCGACAAGCAACCAACGACTTTATCGTGAATAACCAATGGTTGATAGATCACGGTTTCCATGGGCTCGCCATGTTCAGGCTCAGTCAAGTTTTGTTTAAAATATTTCAGTTGATCGTCACTGTTATTGATCACCAGTTCACTTTGCTGCTTAATACACCAAACCGCTGGTTTGGTGTCGTCACCAAGATCAACATTGTACTCGGGTAGGTATTGCTTATTTTCGATTATTAAGCCGACGTGGATATGGTTTTCTTCCTCTTTAAGCACACCCATTAAAAAGACATGGGTATCCAATACGCCAGATAAACTCTGGTAAACCTGCTCCATGATTTGGTGTAAGTCTCGGGTCGAGGTTAATTCTCGGCCAATATCACCGAGTAACACCATATTGGCACGAGATTGTTTGAGTTTTTCATTGCTGCGTCTACGTGAGGCGTTACTGCGTAAAGTCATCAAAATAAGCACCATAAAAACAGCCAATATGGCAATGGTTATCCATAAGGTTTTTTTCTGACTGGCAATGGTGCCGTGTTGCTCGTTTACCTGGCCGCCGAGTGAGGTTATACGTGCTTGCTGAGCGGCCAAAAAATGCTGTTTTTCAGCAATTTGCTCAGTTAAAGCGCCAAATTTTGTTTCTTGATCATCTAGTAGTGCCTGTTGTTGACTATTTTGGCTGGTTTTACCCGCCAATTCTGTTTGCTTATTTTGCAGGTCTTGCGCGACTTGCTGCACCTGGGTTGTCAATTGGTTTAATTCAAGATGGCGTTGTTGCAGTTGTTTTTCTTTAGTGGTGATTTGTTTTTCTTTGTTGTTAATGACTTTGCTTTTATCGACAATTTCTTGTTTGAAACTGCTGATTTGACTGATTTGGTTTTTGATTAATTGCTGATCTTGTTTGAGCTGTAGACTGGCCGTTTTAAGTTGGCTTTCGTTATCATGCAGGGCAGATTTAATTTGTTGCAAACTGTGTTCTGATTCACGAAAAAGTTCGGCGACATCCATTTCTGTGCCACCAAACAATAATAAGTCACGGTCGATGGTTAATTTTTCAAAAATAATATTGGTTCGGTTAACTTCAAAAGTTAACCCACCAGCCTCAACGGTCAAAAAATTCACCATTAAATCACGGCGATTTTGCGCTTTATTCGAAATTAACAAAGTGTCAGTGCGTCTGATATTATTGGTGAGTTGAGCGAGTTGATGGTTATTGCTTTCACTGACATAAATCACCTGATATGCCCCGGCGTCCAGTGTATTGGCATCAGCCTTGGTCAAGGTTAACGGTTTGCCTTTAATGGATATTTTTTTGGCGGCTTTCACCAATTCTTGATATAACGCTTGTTCATTGCCGATAAACGCGAGGTGGACAGCAGACAGGTTTTGTTCATCTGGCCAGCTGATATAAGGTAGCATTTTGAATATCATCGCCGATTTGATTTGATGCGGTGGTGCTTCCACACTGGTCGCAGTCCACGCAGGCAGATGCATTACGGCAATAAGCAGTACGGCAAAGGCTCTGACTGTTTTATACAACATTGTTATTGGCGCTTTTATTGGCATTATTATCTGAATTTAGTTGTTGGTCTTGAGCTTTAATCGGTTTATTAGTGTCATTTTTTCAGAACTCGACGTTACTCTACAATAAGTCCTTAGGTGCTGCAAAGTGATTTGAGCAAACATTTTAAAAAACATAATTTAACTCGAATAACCATTGACGACCAGCGAGTGGATAATCATCAGCAATTCTGCCGTCACTGGGCGCTCGGGCATCTTCATTAAACAGATTTTTGGCGATCAGCGCCAGCGTTAAACCAGGAAACAAGTTTTTATGGGCCAGCCGTGCGGAACAGTGCAAATAGTTGTCAATCTTTGGCCGCAAATCCGAGCTGGCGCGCATTCGCTCAGCCACCCATTTGCTGTCAATAAAGCCATTCCAGTGCTGATTAATACCCCAATTAATCGAAAGATAACCCATTTGCTTGGGCACATCTGCTACATCCACACCAACGTCATCGGTTGCATGAAGCCGTGAGTAATTGGCATTGATGGTGATGTTAGCGCGGGGTTTCCAGCGTAATGATAACTCACCGCCGCGGCCTTTTTGTTGTCCGACATTTTGCGCTCTATTGACATTTTGCACCGGGTCCAACACATGGCGAATGAGATCATCGGCCTGATAAGAAAAAATATTCAGCGCCAGCGACAAGTCTTGGTTAATCAGGTAATCAAATCCCCCACCGGTTTCATAGGTATTCACCCCTTCTGGTTTAAGTGCCGTGTTACCAAGGCCAACAGGGTTGTTCTGTGAGTATTGATCGGTGAATGATGGTGCGCGAAAAGCACTTCCTGCAAACAGTTTAAAGGTGAATTGTGGTTGAATGTTCCATAATAAACCTACCCTAGGATTGGTGGTGGAACCAAAGTCAGAATAATGGTCATAACGCAGACCTAAAGTCAGCAAGATGTCGTCAGTAAACTGCCACTCATCTTGCAGCGAGGCGTAATAGAAGTTTCGTTGTTTTGCCGGTAAATAAACAAAGTCGGTTTTGCTGACATCTGTTAGCGTGCCGTCAACCACGGCTTGGCTACCATCCAGCACACTAGGGCCAAAGTTTTTGCGCTCAAATGCCCTAAACTGTTGGGTTTCATAGCCGATTTGCCAACGAATATGCTGGTCTTTAAGATCAAACAAATGAGTGAGTTTAACACTTCGAGTATTACCAGTAGAACTGGGTGTGCCAATATAGCCGTCGCTGAACAAGGTCACGCCAACCGGATTGACAAAGTCGGCATTACCGTCTGCGCCTATGGGAAGAGTGCTGCCCGCCGGGAAAACATAAAGAAATGAGTTGCTGTCTTGATGTTGATAATTAAGGGTTAAATTGAGAGAACCAACCGATAAAAGTGAACTGAGATCACGGTTTAACTCGGCAAAATCTGTTTTAACATTGGCATGACCCCGGCTATCCAGGGTCTGCGCAATACCCGCGCCTGTGCCCGCATCAAAATTTCTCCAGGTTCGGTAGCCAAACGACCATTGCTGCCATTGCCACTGAGTCGCCAGTGATAATACCTCGTAATGTTCATCGATGACACCAGGCGCGGTAGAGGCGTTGGTGGCAAAAACTTGATCAAAGGTAGATTGTAAATCACTACTAACCACCCGATCTGGGTCATCATCACTTTTTATGTAGTCCAGCGCCACTGAAAAATGATGTTCACCAGGGTTAAACGCTTGTTGTGCCGACAATGACCGAGTGCCAAAACTGCCCGTGCGGGCCACCCATTTTGAAGGTGCTTGGCCGGCTTTATCGCTCACCAGATTAATGATGCCGCCAAAAGCATCGGCACCATAGATGGCAGAACCCGGACCTTTGATGACTTCGATGCGTTTAAACATACCAATGGGCATATTAAAACCCAAGTGGTTACCGCCATCTTGCATATATTCGAAGGGCTGACCGTCAATCAATAACTTTATTTGCTCACCATAAGCACCACTAAGGCCACGAATGGACACTTGATGATGGCTAAAATTAATCTTGGGTTTGCCCACATGGACACCGGGAACAGCCCGTAAAACATCCGCAAGCGTATAGGCCCCCATGGCTTGCCATTCTTCGCGGGCAATGACTGTTGCATTGGATGAGGCCCGTTGCAGGTTTTGCTCATAACCAGAAGCGGCGGTGATCACGCTGACTTCTCGAAGTTCTTCAAGGGTTAAATCATAAAGAGACTCTAAACTAAGCGCTTTTTCGGCGTCAGTTTCGGCGCTAGTGTCGGCGATAGCACAGGCACTTGAGAAGACCAACAGCCAAATAATTCCTTTTTTCAGTTCAGACCCTTTGCCATTCATTCCATCACCAGCCTTGCCATTGTCGTTGAAATGTAAGTATAGCAACGAATTCTAGGTTTGCTTAAGTCGCTAGTCTAAAAGGGTAATCAAGCGCCAATACCGTCTGTTTTTTATGGCGTGGCTGTTCATCAAGAATCAAACCAATATAAAGCTATTTTATCGTGTGTTGCGGCTAACGAATAGGGCAATCAGCTGATGTAAAGCACCTTTTATTGCAATCGTTAGCTAAAAAAATCCTGCTCTGGCAATGATTTACTATATTTGTTCTTGTTTTAGCTTAATTTGGCAGTTATGATATACTGGTAGGTACGGATGAATAAGGAACAGAGATGAAAAGCCATTAAAGCATGGATAAATTCCGTATTAAGGTCGGTGGTAACACTAAAATATAAATAGTTTCCAGATACAATAATACCAAAAATAATGAAGGTTAAACTTACTTGTACATGTTTATTATCATAATACTCAGATACGGTGTTTGCAGTGCCCGTGTTACGACACACCACCGTAAACCATTCATTGAGACCATCCCACAACTTCTGTTGAATAGACGGAATACTATTTATTTATCTATTAATCATTTGCTTGCTGGCCAGTATCAACACCTGATGCTTGCGAACATGGCAACGCTTAATTTTTATCGGTAAAATCCAATGAATACAACAACAAAAAGTAGCACTCCTTTTGCCACTGAACTTCCCGAGTTTAAAAAAAACATTTTGGCAGCATTAAGTACAAATTCCGGTAAAAACCTGCCTAGGGTATTTGACTTTTCTGATTTTGGTTACGTTATTCGACATGCTCAACTATCAGACCTGCCCATCCTAAGTAAAATAGAATCTCAATGCTGGTCCAAAGGGTTGCAATCGTCAAAAAAACAGCTTAAACAGCGTTTAACCAACTACCCGCAAGGTCAATTTGTTTTGCAATTGACGCACAATAAACAGTCATTGGTTGGAGTGATATACTCACAACGGGTGGATTCTATCGCGAAAATTAAGTCGGCATCGGCGAAAAATGTATCCAGCCTACATGTCGATCAGGGCGCTCATCTACAGTTGTTGGCGGTGAATATTTTGCCCGAAGAACAACATCGTAATCTTGGTGATCAGTTATTGGAATTTGTGCTTCAATACGCCAGTGTGAAGGAAGATCTAGAGTCTGTAGTGGCAGTAACATTATGTAAGTCTTTCCATCGCCAAAATACATTGCCGATGGAGGCATATATCCATCAATGTGATCAGTATAATCGACTACAAGACCCCATTTTAAGATTTCATCAACGACACGGCGCCTCTATTACCTGCCCAGTCGAAGGTTACCGAGCTGAAGATAAAAATAATGATGGTTATGGTGTATTGGTACAATACAATCCTCATCAGCGCATCACACAAAGGTTGAGCGCTCCTACTCAGCAGCAAAAACCAACCCTCAGTTTCACCACCATTGGTGATTTCATGGCATTGGCCATTAGCCCATTTTTGAACGAGCAACGAGACTATGCTATCGATCGTCCTTTTATTGAAATGGGCTTAGATTCGTTAGACTTATCTATGCTGGCTGAAAAAATATCCAGTGAATACGACTTTTCTACCGATGCGCTGTTCTTTTTACGTCATACAACCCCTCACAAAGTGATCAATTTTATGCTGCAACCCACTGACGCAGCCCAAGAAGCGTCATCAGCTGCGCCGGTGGCCAGTGATCGCCAAACAAAACAATCTCGTGGCGACAGTAAACGTATTGATATTGCGATTATTGGCCAGTCTTGTCGTTTGCCAACTAACATCAATGATCCACAATCATTTTGGGCGTTATTACAAGCCGGCGAAAGTGCTGTAACCAGCCTGCCAAATGATCGTTGGCAGTGGCCTAATGAGATTGATGTGACCACTGCACATAAAGGTATTGAACAGGGCGCTTTTTTCGATTCTGTTAAATATTTTGATGCCGAATTCTTCAGGATATCAACACCAGAAGCCCAAAGCATGGACCCTCAGCAACGAATATTGATGGAACTGGCATGGCATACCCTTGAAAATGCCGGACAAAAAGCCCAAACGTTGGCGGGTAGTGCTACTGGGGTGTTTATTGGTGCCAGTGGATCAGATTATACCCGTGCGATGGATTATGCGACAACTGCGATTGAAGCCCATAGTAGTACGGGTTGCTCTGTGGCTTCCTTGGCCAATCGAATTTCTTACTTTTTTGATTTTCATGGCCCCAGCCTCGTCATTGATACTGCCTGCTCAAGTTCTTTATTTGCTATCCATCAAGCTGTCGCTGCCATTCAAAACCAAGAGTGCCAGCAGGCACTGGCTGGTGGGGTTAATATTATTTGCCATCCAGCAAACAGCATTGCCTATTACAAAGCGGGAATGTTGGCACCAGATGGACAATGTAAAACCTTTGATAGTCAGGCAAATGGCTATGTGCGGGGTGAAGGTGCAGTGCTGTTTTTGTTAAAAACACTGACCCAAGCACAGCAAAATGGCGATCATATTCTCGCGCTAATTAAAGGCTCAGCTTGTAATCACCAAGGTCAAGCTGCCGGCCTGACCGTGCCCAATTCAAAGCAACAAGCAGAGTTACTGCGCCAAGCTTGGCATAATGCGGGCGTTGACCCTCAAAGCATCAGCTATATTGAAGCCCATGGTACAGGCACCCATTTAGGTGATCCAGTTGAGTTCGAAGGTATCCAACAGGCATTTAATACTCATCCAACTGAACATCAGGTATGTGGCATCGGTTCGGTAAAAACCAATATTGGCCATTTAGAAGCCTCGGCAGGGGCCGCAGGGCTGTTAAAAGTGATCATGAGCTTGCAGCACCAAGCGCTTCCATCCACCAAACATTTTCGTCGCATAAATCCTAAAATAGACACCGACAATAGTAGTTTATTTATTGTCGATAAATATCAGCATTGGACCCCTAGCGTTGGTTACCCAAGGCGAGCCGGCCTCAGTAGTTTTGGTTCTGGTGGTGCCAATGCTCATATTGTGGTTGAAGAATATAACCAACATGCATCATCGATAGCGTTGGAAAAACACTTAGTGGACGGACCTTATCTGTTTATTTTATCGGCGGCCAACCCAACACGCCTGACTGAATACACCCAGAATTATCTTGACCACTGTCTATCATTAGCAAAAACAAATGATGCCAATACATTACTCGGCCCTATGACGTATTATCTGCGTCACCATCGTCAGGCGCTCCATTCACGCTTAGCCATTGTTGCAAATGAGCTGAACGATTTGATTGAACAATTAAAAACGTTGGTCGGGTTAACCGACCATGAGCAACGAGCAAGCGAACCAACGATTAGTCTAACGATACAAGATGACGTTCAAAAGGCATTAGCTGACAAAGATATGACGGCATTGGCCAGTCATTGGTTATCCGGCGCATCTATCGATTGGTCAACATTAGAGGCAAAGATGGTTGTCGACCTCAAGGTGATGCGGACCCTGTGCTGTATACCGAATTATCCTTTTGCTAAGAATGCCTATTGGTTTGAACCAACAAAAGACACCCCAGAACACAGCGCTGTCGTCAACCCAGCGCCGAGTGTGCCGAACCAACCCCATCAAGCGCCGCAAGATGTCCTGTACACATTAAAGCTAGTTTGGCAGACGATAAACGAACCTGCATCCATACCCGCACAGCCAGCGAGTAAAAGTGCCGTTATTATTGGTGGCACTGAGCAGCAGCAAAGTCGTGTACAACGTTATTTTCCAAACAGTTCGCTGGTGACCCAGCATCCGGATACATCGACTGAACAATTGATTGAACAATTGGCAGCATTGAAGTCAGTCGAGCACATAGTCTGGATGACAGAGCAGCAAAGTGAAGAACCAATGGATTTGGCGGATGTTTTACCCTGTCAACACAGTACGTTATTGGCACTATTTCGCTTATTTAAAGCCGCTGACAGTCTTTTTGATGACGCCATCCCGTTGCATTGGACAGTGATCACTGAACAAAGCCATTCGATGTATAGTGATCAGCCTTTACAGCTTTCTTATGCTGGCCTTCACGGTTTTGTTGGCAGCCTTGCCAAAGAGCGACCGCAATGGAAAATGCGATTACTGGATATTGAGCAACATCAACAGTGGCCCTCTATCAATGAGACTACCCCCGGTTTTAGCGATGACGCCAAACCTATGGCTTGGCGAGAAGGCTGTTGGCATCGTCCTGCTTTGGTCCCTATTGAAGTAGATTTCAATAAAGCCCAATCCGCTTATCGCCATGGTGGTGTTTATGTCGTGATTGGTGGGGCTGGCGGGTTAGGTGTCGCGTGGAGTGAGTACTTAATCAAAAATTATCAAGCGCAAATTATCTGGATTGGCAGACGTGAGTTAGATGAAACCATCCAGCTTCAGCTAGACAGGTTGTCTCACCCACAAAGCCCATCCCCTCGTTATTTATCTGCCGATGCTGCTGATTTGACCGCGCTTCAGCAAGTCTATCAACAAATCAAGACAGACTTCGTGCAAATACATGGGGTGATCCATGCTGCTGTTGGTCAGTTTGATGCCGCTTTTAAGCATACCGATGAAGCCTATTTTAAGACCACACTTAACGCCAAAATTGATGTCAGTGTACGGATTGGCCAAGTCTTTGAACAACATGATTTAGATTTTGTGTTGTTTTTCTCTTCTGTCGAATCATTCTGGCGCAGTGGTGGTTATAGTGGCTATAGCGCTGGATGCTCTTTTATCGATCAGTTTGCTGAGCGATTATCCAAGCGTACGCACTGTCCGGTAAAAGTTATTCATTGGGGACATTGGGCGACAGGTGCGGGGCAGCATATCAGCAAAGCAACCAAGGAGCGGCTAAGAAACAGCGGATTTAGATTACTCCAAGGCCCAGAATCGATGGCAGCCTTGGAATGCCTATTACAAAATGATGGTATTAACCAGTTAGCTTTAATTAAAAGTGAAAACGCGCAAATTTTGCCATGGTACAGTCCGAATGAGCATCTGCAATATAGCAAACCACAATCGTCATCCTCAACCTTTGAGATACCAGACCTAGAGGAGGTCACCGCGCATGTTGTTGAGCAGATGATGTCAGCAGGTGTTTTCCAACATCAACAAATGACACGATTGCTGCAACAACTGCTGCAACAACATATTGGCGAATATTGTGTTGACGCCAAAGCATCGACGTTTTATCGCCGGTGGTTAACGGCGACCCAACATATTGTTGCAGCGATTGATTTCAAAGACCCACAAAATCAATCTACTTGGGAGCTTTGGCATCATTTTAAAAATGAATTACAAGATGAAAGCCTTAAAAACGCCGCTCAGATAGTCGAAAACTGTCTATTATCATTACCGGATATACTGTCGGGTGAAAAGCAGGCGATGGATATATTATTTCCCGGGGGATCGCTTGATAACGTTGAAAAATTATATCGACATAACCCAGTGGCAGATTACTTTAACCAAGCACTGGCCACATTATTACTGGGTGCCATCAAGACGCATGGTGATAGCAAAACACCTTGCAAAATACGCATATTAGAAATTGGTGCCGGTACTGGTGCAACCACTAGAACCTTATTAGGTCATCTGTCAGCACATGAGTCAAGGATAGAAGAATATCGTTTTACCGAGATATCTAGTTCTTTTTTGTTGCAA
>JBLGCB010000028.1:0-33392 GCA_047617105.1 Phenylobacterium sp.
GGTTCGGGTATGGACATGGCAGTATTTAGGGCATTGATGGAAAAAGGGTTCCAGCGAGGTCAAGGGCGACGAGTACGGTTATTGGGCCTTAACCTCGGCATCGCCGAGCAGGCCAATAACACTCAGCTGCGTTTTCCATTTGAACCATAGCGCTTTCATTGCAATGTCTGGTTAGCGGTGTGGTAGATAACGCTTCTAATCCATCAATAAAAACAGATATTCGTCGGTCACGTCTACCGCACAATACCAACTTTGCTTGGCACCTGAAGTTTCTATCAAAAAAATCTTTCAGTAAACCGGCAGGCTGGTAGAGGGCGTGTTGTGGTGACAATGCGACATGGCCCGCCGTATATATATCATTTTTTGGCTCAGACCATATACCGTCATTTAGGGTAGCAAACCGAAGTGTCGGACCACCCAAAATGCTTTTTCTTCCTCTGCGTTGCCTCAGCGTCCTCTGTGACTAGGTTTTAGAGCCCGTTATTCATACACCTGTAATCACCGTGTAATGTTTTTGGGGTGAAGTAAGTTGTATTCTTTTGTTCTGAACCCGATACGACCCACCTTTTTTAGCCTCGGCTAAGGTGCAGGATGAAGTGTCTCATTGGGGGAGTCTTTGGTTATTTCAACTTACTGAGCTTGGTCAAGAAGTCGTGTCATAGGCCATGTAATGAAGACTGAAAAAACTTTATTCCAATTTTATTAAAAGGTAATTAATGATGTCAAAACGAATTGTAGGATATTTTAGCGGTAATGTCACAAACGAAGAAGTGCAAAGTAAGATCACAGGATATACAGATGTCTTATTTGGCTTTTGGGTCAGTCCAAGCATGGGCTTGTTCGGCGCGGCGGATTCGATTATTCGCGATCCGCAAATTATGGATACCGTTAAAAAGATGGGCAAAAAATGCATCCTATCTGCCGGAGGTGATGCATACGTTCCTTTTATAGTTAGTAATAAGGGGAGTGCCTCAGATACGCTGACAGGAACTGAATACGGCACCGCTTTGGCTCAATTTGCGCAAGCGAATAATTTCGACGGTGTCGATCTTGATATCGAAAATTTTGCTGTTGGTGCACCCGATGCAATAACCTGGTTGGTGGATGCAACCAACGCGGTTAAAGCAACTGATGCCTCGTTATCAATATCACATGCCCCGCAAGCTCCGTACTTTTTGGATACTAGTAACAGCTATACTGATGTCGAAAAGAGAACAAACAACGCTGTAGATTACTATAATATCCAATATTACAATCAGAGCACATCTGGTTATCAGGCGTATGACAGCTATGACAAAATTTTCCCTAAAAACTTTAATGGCGAGCCTAACCCGACATCCATTGAAAGTATTACCGCAAGCGGTATTGCAGCTGACAAGTTATTGGTTGGCAAGCCTATAACACCGGCAGACGTTAATAATACAGGTTATATAAAATTGAGTGACCTTTTACCCATACTGAAAATGGCTGAAACTAACGGTGTGCCCTTTGGTGGTGTCATGGGTTGGAAAATAGACAGTGATAAGGATGGTGCATGGGGGGATGCTGTAAACGCCACGCTGAATGGCAAAAAGAGTCATGCCATTTAGATAACGCATTGTCACGGTTTGCCTTTGGTATTTTTTAGGTGACTATTCAGCGCACTCATCTTTCGCACCATAACGGCGTTATTTTCGTACTCAAACAGTTACATATACCTATATGCGCCTATTCTCCGTGCGAAAATGCCTTGTTCTGAAGCGAAGTCTAATCACGCTGAACAGTTACTTTTTTAGCACTGATCAAACTGGGTACGCGTGGGGCCTGGGAACACTTCAGGCACCACAATCAACCAGTAACGGATATTAGCTGTTGATTAAATCCCCCCATTCCCCCCATTCTCTTTTGCAAGCGTCATCACTAACAGCGTATACTAGCGGCAATTTTTCGCATGGGTTAAAACTGCCATGAAAGTTACTATCTTTGGTGTAGGTTACGTCGGTTTGGTCACTGGCTGCTGTTTCGCAGATGCGGGGCACGAGGTGTGCTGTGTTGACGTTGATGAAGCTAAGATTCAACGCTTATCTGCGGGTGAAATTCCAATCTACGAACCTGGTTTGACCGATATGGTACTGACCAATATCGAACAGTCACGGCTGAGTTTTACCACCAGCGCCCTTGAAGGGGTGCAACATGGTGAAGTCATTTTCATTGCCGTGGGTACGCCGGGCAAAGACGATGGCTCGGCGGATTTGAAATATGTGTTGCAGGTTGCCCGCGACATTGCCACTCATCTGACCGACTATACCGTGATTGTCAATAAATCGACCGTGCCGGTAGGTTCGGTTGAACTGGTTGAGCAAACCATCAATCAAACCTTGGCCGAGCTCGGTAAACAGGGCGGTAGCGGGTCTGAAAAGAGCTGTTTTGATGTTTGCTCTAATCCAGAATTCCTCAAAGAAGGGGCGGCGATTAGTGACTTTCGCAAACCCGATCGCATTGTGATTGGCCATAACAGCAGTAAAGTCGAAGCGGTGATGCGGGAGCTGTACGCGCCGTTTAACCGTAATCACGATAAAATGCTGTTTATGTCACCGCGCTCAGCAGAACTGACCAAATATGCGGCCAATGCAATGCTGGCGACCAAAATTTCATTTATTAATGAAATGGCTACCCTTGCTGAACATATCGGCGCTGATATTGAAAGCGTGCGCCAGGGTATCGGCTCGGATCCACGTATTGGTTACCACTTTATTTATGCCGGTTGCGGTTATGGTGGTTCATGCTTCCCTAAAGATGTTAAGGCACTGGCCCATATTGCCAGCGACTATGGTTGTTCCAGCAAGATTTTGACCGCCGTCGATGAAGTCAACCAACAGCAAAAAGTCAATATGTTAAACCGGGTGGTGAACCACTATAACGGTGATGTGAGCGGTAAAACCTTCGCGGTGTGGGGTTTGTCTTATAAACCTGGTACTGATGATGTGCGCGAAGCCACCAGTGCGGTGGTCATTGCTGGGTTGCTGGCCAGAGGGGCGAAAGTGGTGGCCCACGATCCCAAAGCGATGGATGCTTTTCAACAACAACATGTTGGGCTGCAAAACATCAGCTATATCGACGATATGTATGCGGCGCTCGACGGGGCTGATGCTTTAATTATTTTGACCGAGTGGCGCAACTTTTGGTCGCCTGATTTTGAGCGGATAAAACTAAGCCTTAATAAACCACTAAGCCTCAATAAACCAGCAAGCCTCAATAAACCACTGATTTTTGATGGTCGTAATATTTTTAATCCGCAGCAACTGGCCCAATTGGGCTTTGATTATTATGGCATCGGTCGGGGGTTGTCGGTCGCCGGATCACAGATTGGATAGTTATGTTTGAGTTGTTTTACAAAGTAATGGTATAAATGTATGAAAGTGTTAATTGTCACCAATATGTATCCTGGTCGTAATGAAAGTAGGCCTCAGCAGGGCATTTTTGTTCAGGAGCAGATGAACTCGCTGATCAAAGATCATCATGTTGATTGTAAATTGTTTGTGATTGATGGTTTTAAATCGAAATTGAATTATCTGACCAGCGGATTGAAACTGAATTGGCATTTGTTGTTTAACCGATATGATGCCATCCATGTCCATTATGCCCTTAGTGGGGTGTTTATGTTGCTTAACCCGTTAAGAAGCTGGCGTAATGTGGTGGTCACTTGCCATGGTCAGGATATTCAGGCGCAAGACGGTAAAGAAGGTAAAGACCATTTGGTCAATCGCCTAAGCAAAAAAGTGCTTAAAAGAGTTGGCGGGGTGATCACCCTTAACGATAACATGGATGCTATTGTGGCGCCGATTAATGCCAATATCACCCGAATGCCTTGTGGTGTTGAGACCGATTTTTTTAATCCCAATCAGGACAAACTTGAACATGTGATTGTTTTTCCCGGCGGCATGAATAACGGCGTTAAAAATTACCCTTTGTTTGCAGCGGTAATGAATGAATACCAGAAAATTGAACCCAATGCCAAAATTGCGATGATGGACAATATGAGCCGAGCGCAAATCAAACATACCCTAGAAACGGCCACTGCGCTGTTGATGACCTCGCTGAGTGAAGGTTCGCCGCAATCGGTCAAAGAAGCGCTGAGTTGTGATTTAGCGGTGGTTTGCACCAATGTCGGTGATGTGGCGGACATATTTGCCGAAGTTAAAGGCACGGCTATCGTCGAACTTGAAGACTCGGCGCAACACATTGCTCAGCAACTGCATCAATGTGTCGAAGCCGCCAAAACCAGCGCTGGTCAGCGTCGTGAACGCTTGTTGAGTATGGGTTTTGCCCAAAAAGATGTGACCGGCCGTTTATTGAAATTATTTAAGCAAGTCGCTTGACGAGACAATAACCTTTGGCTTGGTAGTCGTTGTTCTCTTCAAGCTACCACAGAGGCACAGAGGCACAGAGCACGCAGAGGAAGCACAGAGAAAAACAAAAGTTTGGTTTTGGCTTGTTCTTATTTGAAGTAATAGTTGTGAACATTGATTTAAGGTGTGGAGTAACCCCATGAAGTTTAATTCATTAGAGTCCCTTAGGGGCATCGCGGCAGTGCTGGTCGCACTGTTTCATTCGGGTTTTGTAGTGACCGAAAAGTACCCACTGATAGCACAAGGGGATATCTTTGTTGATTTCTTTTTTGTGTTGTCAGGTTTTGTCATGGCTTTTGCTTATATTGGTAAGATTCAACAGGGCTTAAGTATCAAGAAATTTACCTTGTTGCGCTTTGGTCGTCTTTATCCGTTACATTTGTTTATTCTGTTGGTTTGGCTGCCTTATATTTTGGTCAAGGCGTATGCCTTCCATAAGTTAGGCATGGGCAGCAGCGATCCGTTTACGGTCAACTCACTACCGACTTTTCTTTCTAACCTAGTGCTGATCAATGCGCTGGGCATTCACGACAGTCTCAACTGGAACTACCCGGCTTGGAGCATCAGCCTTGAGTTTTTCACTTATCTGATCTTTTTCACCTTTATTGCCAGTTTAAAATCCGCTTACCGACCGGTTTATGCGTTAATGCTTAGCATCACGGCTTACACCCTGTTGACGGTGTTTTCTGAGGATACTTTGTTACGCACCTTTGATATCGGCATTTTACGCTGCATTGGCGGGTTCTTTTTTGGCGTGTTTATATATTCATTATCACAACGACGCCATTTTGTCCCATCCGTGGCGCTTGCGACGGTGATAGAATTGCTGGTGGTCGCAGCTATGTTGGCACTGGTGGTCAATACTAAGGATTCTAAGTCGATACAGCTGGCGGCGTTTTTATCCTTTGGCGTGGTGATTTATCTGTTTTCTGTTCAGGAAGCGGGTTTAATCAGTCGCTTGCTCAATACCAAACCACTGCTGTTTGTGGGTGGCTTGTCATACTCTATTTATATGGTTCATGCGATTGTTTTTGCCGCTTTAGGGGTGGCTTGGCAATATGTACTGAAGATGCCGGTTGAGACCATTGAAAGTACTGGTGGCCCGGTTAAAGTGTATATGACCAACTATGCCGATATCATCAATGTGGTGGCGATGCTGAGCATTATTTTGATTTCTTATTTCACCTACAACTGGATTGAAAAACCTTGGCGTGACAAGTTCAGACAACTGGCTAACTCTGCCAGATTTGACTCCAAGGGTGATGAGGTTAAGTCTTAGGTGTAGCGGCAGAGATTTATCCGCCTGTCAGTTGTGGCGTGATCATTTACAATGCCCCCCTATTTTTCAGGCGGATTCTGCCTGTTAATGTAAATGGTAAATAAGCGGTTGATGCAGGATATTCTGGGATAAGTATAGCGAATGATTAAACAAGAACTTGATATAAGTGCCATTTTGGTTGAGCTGTGGCAAAAGAAATGGATCATTATTGTGGTGACGGCGATTTTCGCGGTTTCTTCGGTATTTTATGCCCTAAGCGTCCCCAACACCTATAAATCAACCGCCACTTTGGCGTCAGCAAAAAGTGACAAATCCTCTTCTTTGGCCTCTTTGGCTGGCCAGTTCAGTGGCCTCGCTAACTTGGCGGGGATTAATCTGGGTTCTGGTTCTAATATCTTTGTCATCATGGAACGAATTAAATCGAAAGATTTTGTCAATCATTTCATTAAGAAACACGATTTGGTGATACCTTTGTTTGCTGCCACCGGATGGGATCCGGTGACCAAAGAACTGAGTTATGAAGGTCAGAAGTCATATGACATGGAACAAAAAAAGTGGATTCGAAAAGTGAATTTACCGTTACAGCCTGAGCCGTCCGAGAGTGAAATTTTTGTTAAATTTAAAAAACGCTTTAGCATTGATATGGACCGCAAAACCAAGATCATCACGATCAATTGGGAATTTCTTTCACCCCAGTTGGCCCACCAATGGTTAACTTGGTACATTGCTGATTTTAATAATTATGTCAGAGACCTTGATATGATCAAAGTCGACAACAACCTCGGTTATTTGTATAAGCAAGTGGAAAAAACAGATGTGTCTCAGCTGCAAAGTGTGTTGTTTAACTTGATTGAAGAACAAACCAAAAAGAAAATGCTTTCAGAAGTTCAAGCTGAATATGCCCTGACCACCGTGGATTCGGCATCGTTGCCACTTAAAAAGAACGCCCCGAGACGTTCGATTATCGTCATTGCTATCACCTTTATTGGTGGTTTCTTATCGTCAGTGACGATATTGCTGTTGTTTTTCCGTCGTTGGGATAAAGAATCCAAAGCGCTGATTGAATCTGAACCGGCGCAAGTGTCAGCTGCGTAGCCATATCGTCTGTATATTGTCGGCGCATCACCCTTCGTTATAAGAAGGGTGGTGTGGCGGCACAGTTTTTTAAACGTTTGTTGATGGTTGGTTTGAGGCATGAAACATTATCTGGCGAAGTTTTTCTTCGCACCGTTGATCGTGATATTGATGTATGCGATCTTTTTTCAGGAAGTTTTGATTGGCGTGGTGAGCAAGAACTTCCTCTATATTGATGAAGTGTTGTTGGTACTCGCCGTGTTATTGATGTTTTTTCCGATTAACCGAGATACCGATTACACCAAAATGGTGTTTGGCAGTTTAGTGATGGTGGTGATATTTTTCGCTGCATCCTTTAATTCTTATTCCTTTCGCAGTGAACTGATCATATTCACCCAAATCTTGATGCATTTTAAAGCCTTCTTTTTGTTTTTACTGTTGTATAACTTCAAAGAATATATCAATACCCGTCTTGTCGTACATATCTTCTTACTGATGACCATCGCCGGGGTGGCGTTTAACGTTTTACTGGGTGAGCAGTTTAATGCCCTGCTTAAAGCCGATATCTCTCATCGCTTTGGTATGGTACGCCCCGTGGGGATCCAAGCCAGTACCATCAATTTGGGGGTGACTTTTGCCTTCTTTTACTTATTTTATATGTTTTATAAACCGGTTCAAAATTATGTCAAAACCTTGCCCATGAGTCTGAGTTTTGCTTTTATTTGTTTGTTCTCGTCATTGCGAACGCCGTTTGTGGCGCTGATTGCTTCTTTTATGTTTATCTTTGGCGCAAGCTGGCGAAAAGTCATACTCGGGGTGGTGGTGCTGGCGATATTAACGCCGTTCTTTTTGACCGAGTATATGGAAGAGCTGGTGCTGATGACCATCGATAATATCAGTACTGATCCAACAGAGTCTGAATATATTCGTGGCATCATGATTTATTTTTCGGTGATACTGGCGGCCAAGTATTTTCCTTTTGGCACTGGGGCGGCGTCTTATGGCACCTTTTTGTCGGATAATAGTCCAGTGTATCGTGAAATCGGCATGTCAGAGAGCTATTATTTTCAGCTAAAATGGGGCATCTACGACAGTAATTGGGCCAGTGTGTTAGGCGAGTTCGGCTTTTTGGGCCTTAGCCTGTTTTGTTTCTTCTTCTATAAAATGTTTCGGCTGATCCACAAAGCGGGGGCCACTCGCTCATTTTGTATTACCTTCTTTATTATGGTGATGTTTTATTCATTGGTAGCGCCGATATTTATGACCTCTTACCCGGCGTTGTTGTTGGCGTTGGTGATGACGGCGGCGGTGCCGTCGATTAAGGTCAAAGAGCGCGAAGTGGCAAAGGCCGCTGCTGTTGAGGCTCGAGCGGCACGAGCCCGCGCCATGACCGCTGCTGCTTTAGCAGGTGCAGTAGAAGGTCCTGCTGTTGAAGGTGTAGTAGAAGGTGTAGTAGAAGGTGTAGTAGAAGGTGTAGTAGAAGGTGTAGTAGAAGGTGTAGTAGAAGGTGTAGTCGTAAAAAGTGCTGTTGAAGATAAGAGCAAATCCTCTTGAATAAGCTGCTGGCTTTATTTGAACGTTATCGACACTTTGTGATTGTGTTTGGTTTTACCGTGGTGGGCCATGCGTTAGGTTTTGGTCGTGAAGTATCGATTGCCTATTTGTTTGGTGCTTCTTCGGTCAGTGATGGCCTGTTGGTTGGGTTGGCGCCACTGACCTTATATTACGGCCTGTTCGGGGTCGGTTATGCCAATGCCGCTATGGCGAGAATCAAATCACCCGATAATCATCTGGTGATCCAACAAAGTCTGTTTCCGGTGCTGATTGCCGCGGTGGTGATGGGGTCGGGGTTCTTTTTTCTCAATGAAATTATCGTGTCTATCACCGCACCTGGCCTGACGGGAGAAGGGCTGCTATTGGCGCAACAGATAGTGCTGGTCTCTTCAGTGGCAGCAGGTATCGCTTCGGTGTATTTTTGGTTTCGTGGTATTCGTTATCTCGAATCGCGTTTTTTCCGGGTGTCCTGTTCTGAATTGATGCCCAATATAGGCATTTTGCTGGGCATTTTCTGGCTGTATCAGCTGCTGGGTTTGCTGGGCATTGCGCTGGGCATCAGCCTCGGTTATCTGCTGCAACTGTGTTTTGTGTTTGATAAAAGCCGGGTTAACTTCTCTCAATTCTCGTTGCAGGGCTTGCTCAGTGACGATGTTAAAGTGATTTACAAAAACACTCTGTTTGCAGCCCTAGGTATGTCAGGGGTATTTGTCGATTTATTTGTTGACCGTTATTTTGCCTCACAGCTGGCCGAGGGCAGTATTGCCTCGATTAACTTTGCCCATAAAGTGATGACGCTGCCGTTATGGACGGCGGTATTTGCGGTGGTGACGGTGATGTTTCCACGCTTAATTGCGATGCGAGATCAGCCGCTTAAATTCAATCAGATGAAAATCAAAACCAATATACTGTTGGCCGCTTTTTGTATTGTTAACTCGCTGATTTTTATTGTCTTCGCCCGTGAGATCATCTCGTTGTTATTCCAATATGGCGAGTTTGGCGAAGCTGATGTTGATGCCGCAGCCCCGTTATTAATGATTTATGCCGCGGGTTTAATTGCCCATGCCTTTGTGTTATTTAACACCAAAGTGCGTTTTGCCCTCGAAGACTTTAAAACCCCACTGGTCGCGGGGGTTGTGGCGGCGATGGTCAATGTGGTGCTCGATTATACCTTGGTGGATAGTTATGGTACCTCGGGTTTGGCCGTGGCGACGTCAGTAGCAGCATTTGTTAATGCGTCGATATTAATCTTTAGCAAACAGACGTTGGCTAAAAAACAAATTTTTGATAAACCCGAAACTGGAAAGAATCAAGCATGAGAGGAATTTACCTTAATACCGACAGCCAAGCATTAGCGACGTCGTTGCGTTTTTTTGCTGACAATAACCTAGTGGTGCAAGAGCAGTATCAAGGTCAGCAGCTGACGCTGGTCTACAATAAAAGCGATTGGTCAACACCGCCGGTACTGCCACTGGGCGAAGACCAAGGTGGCGGTAAAGTTTTCTGTTCAGGCTGGTTTATCTATAACCAAAAGCGCAATGACTTGGCTGGTTTGATGGCCGATTACCATGAACAAGGGGAGGACGTTTTTAATCAAATTAGCCTCGGCGTTTTTGTCTTGGTGATTATCACTGCTGAGCAGGTCAAAGTGATTTGCGATGCCTTTGGGGTTTCTACCCATTATGTTCGTGTTGATGCTAATACTAATACCCACAACCAGGGTCTGATTGAAGTGGCCCCGTCGGTTAAAGCGTTTAGTCAGTTACCCGCGATAAACCCTTTGCTGGCGCAAACCATTGAGGCGCAAGGTCATCTGTTTGGTAATTTTACTGCTTATGATGGCATTACTCGCTTAGATCCTGGGGCGTCGGTGGCGATCAAAGACGCAAAGGTGTCGCATCATAAATACTTTGCCGCCAACTTTAATTCGCCAGATAAAGAGCGACTCGACGATATCCCCCAAGTGATTGAGAAGCTGGTGGACTGTTGGCCTGAGCAACTACGCACCTTACCCATCAGTGGTGGGCTTGACTCTCGTTTGACGCTGTCTGGTCAGCGTTATCAATATGGTTATACCTACGGGCCTGAAAACTCCGGCGACCGACCCATTGCGCGACTTTTTGCCGATTGTTTTAACCACTATGAAGAATTTGAATTTACCACCCCGCCATTGATGGCACAAGAAAAGCCGATGTCAGATGACTTTTACTTCGGCGTCTCTACTTGGCTACCTCGCTTGATGACCATTTATCATTATAGCTTTGAGCGCTGCAATGGCAGTTATGTGCTGTTTGATGGTTATCTCGGCGATGTGTTGCAGCGGGGCAATTATATCAAATTTGGTGGCGCTAAAGGCTCGATACTAAAAATGTTCCCTTGGTTATATAAATTGGCTTTTTCGGCGCGCTTTATTCTCAGAAACCGTTATAAAGCCATCTGCGATGAGGCTTTTGAATTACTGATGACAGATTTTCATCAGCGCACCGATGAGTTGGCCGCTGATACCTATCAAAAGGTGATTTATTACGAATTCATTTATGGTCGGGGTGGGCGCTTCGCGATTAATGGCAGTAATACCACTGCCGGGCAAATGTATGCCCCGGTGCCGTTCTTTTTAGCGACACCTATTTTTGATATGTTGATTTCACAAAACTTTGCCGATACGGTGCAGTACAAGCAGGTGGGTAAAATCTGGCGTAAAGTACCAAAACGTTTTCGCGAGGTGGTGGCCGATTCTGGTATTAGCCCGATGACACCTTATTGGTTGGCACCGTTCAAAAATATGTTTACCCGGTTTTTATTGCACTATGTGCCCGGCTTTGGCAATTATGGCCAAGGGACAGCGAAAAAACCTGAGTCAAAGGGCTGATATCCATCATGGCTAAGTTTTTGCGGGTGTTTTTCTGTTTGGCTGTGATATAATCGCCCCGTTTTTTTTACGTTCTGTTTGGCCCTTTTCATTATTAGCCATGACTGGCTATTGCGAGTCGATGGTTATGCCCAACGGGCTGTTTTGTCAGTAAACGATACCCTATTAAATATAGCGCCTTAAAGGTACCATGGAAAATACTGCTTTTATACATCATACCGCTGAGGTCTCTGAGCGTGCTGAACTCAGCCCCGGCGTCAAAATATGGAATTTGGTACAAGTACGCGAAGATAGCGTCATCGGTGCCGATACCATTATTTCAAAAAACGTTTATATTGATTTTGCCGTCACCATCGGGGCCAGAGTCAAAATTCAAAACAACGTATCGGTATATAACGGCGTCACCATCGAAGATGAAGTGTTTGTTGGCCCTTGTGTGGTGTTCACCAATGATTTCAGACCTCGGGCCGTGGCTGACGACTGGCAAGTAACCCCCACCCTGATTGAAAAAGGGGCCTCTCTAGGCGCCAATTGCACCATTGTTTGTGGTACCGTCATCGGCGGTTATGCCATGGTGGCAGCAGGGTCTGTGGTGACTAAATCGGTTGCCCCTCATGTGCTGGTCGCCGGAAATCCCGCCAAACCGATTGCTTACGTTTACAAAGATGGTAATAAAGTGATGCCTGAACATATTCAGGGCGTCGAAGGTGAGCAAGTGCTTTATCGAAATCCGCTCAACCAACAAGTGTTGGCGATAAGTAAAGATAATCTCAAGATTTGTCCAAAATAGAATTCAATTTAAGTAACTGTTCAGAGGATTGTAATGATTACAATGGCAAAACCTTTTATAGGTGAAGAAGAAATCAATGCGGTTACGGCCGTTATGCGTTCAGGTATGATTGCCTGTGGTGCGGTTGTGACTGAGTTTGAACAAGCGTTTGCTGATTATATCGGCAGTCCGGCGGCAGTGGCGACCAATAACGGCACTACGGCATTACATACGGCTCTATTGGCTTTGGGCATTCAAAAGGGTGACAAAGTGATCACCACGCCATTTACCTTTATCGCTTCAAGTAATGCGATTTTGTTTTGTGATGCGACCCCGGTGTTTGTCGATATTGACCCAGATACCTATTTACTCGATGTTGATAAGCTGGCGGTTTATCTTGAGCAGCATTATGAACCATCAATGAAAGCGATTATGCCGGTGCATTTGTTTGGTTTGGCCTGTGATATGCCGCGCATTATGGCGCTGGCCGAAAAATATAACCTTAAAGTGATTGAAGATTGTGCGCAATCTCATGGCGCAGAAATTGACGGTAAAAAGGCCGGTAGTTTTGGTGATGCGGCTTGTTTCAGCTTTTATCCGACCAAAAACATGACCACCGGCGAAGGTGGACTTTGTTTGTTTAATGATAAAGACACCGCGGCTGTTGGACGCAAATATGTTAATCATGGCCGGGTTGATCAGTATTTACACGACGTATTGGGTTATAACTACCGCATGACCAATATTTCTGCGGCGATTGGCCTTGAACAAATTAAACGCCTTGATGCTTTTAATGATAAACGCCGTTATAATGCCTCGCTTTATAACGACTTGCTGGCCAATCACGACAAAATGGTATTACCAGTGGTTAATGATGGTTACAAACACGTTTATCATCAGTACACCATCCGCCTTGAAGGGGTTGACCGTGATGCATTACAGGCTTACTTACAACAAAATGGCGTTGGCAGTGCGGTGGTTTATCCATTTAGTATGCACGAGCAGCCGTTTTACCAAGACCGTTGCGAGTATGATTCTTTGGCGCTGGCACAGGCTTATTCTAAGCAAGTATTGTCAATTCCGGTGCACCCGGCATTGAGCGAAGAAGAAGTGGTTAAGGTAGCACAAACGTTGTTGGCCTTCTTTTAAATTATGATTGGAATTTTGTAACATGAATAAACCTTCCAGAACGGTTCGAATAGGCATTGTTGGTGCCGGTAGCATGGGACGTAATCACGTTCGTATTGCCAGTACCCATCCAATGATAATATGTGCAGGTGTGTTTGATCCCAACGAAATCGTTGGTCGCGATGTGGCTAACGTATTTGGCGTAGATTACTACTCTGATTTGGAAAGTTTGCTGGAGAACTGTGATGCGATTGTCATTGCTTCACCGACATCTTATCATTTTGACACCGCTAAGACGGCCATCGCCTCAGGTAAGCATTGCCTGATCGAAAAGCCCATCACAGTGACGGTTGAAGAAGGCGAAGAGCTGATTCGATTGAGTGAAGAAGCGGGCACCATCATTCAGGTGGGCCATGTTGAACGTTATAATCCGGTGTTTTCAGAGTTACGTAAAATCGTTGCCCAAGAAGATGTATTGGCGATCAATTCTAGTCGTCTGAGTTATAACGTCAGCCGTGCTAATGATGTTGATGTGGTGCTAGATTTGATGATCCACGACCTGGATGCGGTTAATCAGATTTTAGGCGGCAAGCTTGAAGTAGTCGGTGCCAATGGCGGTTGTTTCCATTCACCAAATTATGACCATGTTAGCGCCGAATTACTGGCCCCTAATGGCTCAGTCGCGACCATTATTGCCAGTAAAGTGTCACAAACCAAATATCGAATGCTCAATATCAGTTGTTCGGATTGTTATATCAAGGTCGATTTCTTGCGTAAAGAGATTGAAATCAATCGCCGGGCAGCAGGGCGTTATATCAGCGATTTGCAGGATGTGACGTACAAGCAGGAATATTTGGTAGAACGGGTCTTTGTGCCAAACATAGAACCTCTGATGGCCGAGCACAGCAATTTTGTTGAATCGATTATCGAAGGAAAAGAACCTTTGGTCACCGCATATCACGGTGTTGATGCATTACGTTTGGCGATAAAAATTCAGCAACTATGCAAAAAGTAATTATTCGCGTACTCGATGTGCTGATCTCGCTGACGGCTTTGG
The DNA here is from genome assembly GCA_047617105.1 of Phenylobacterium sp. Classification (GTDB taxonomy): domain Bacteria; phylum Pseudomonadota; class Gammaproteobacteria; order Enterobacterales; family Alteromonadaceae; genus JABSOG01. Next base: position 14,119 of record JBLGCB010000028.1, read on the forward strand.
TTGGCTTGTCGCCGGTGTTTGTTGCGGTGATCATTGCGGTGTTTATTGACCTTGGTATTTCGGTGTTTTTTGTCCAAAAACGCATGGGTCAAAATGGTCAGGTGTTTAACATGATCAAGTTTAGAAGCATGAGAAACGTTGAACTTGATGGCACTGAGGTGGTTGAGAAGGTTAACGAGTACACCATCAAGCTGAAGAATGATCCGAGGATCACCCGAGTAGGCGCATTTATTCGCAAAACCAGCCTTGATGAGTTACCGCAGTTGTTAAATGTGCTTAGTGGCAAAATGTCGTTGGTGGGGCCACGTCCGTGGGTGCCACAAGAGTATGAAAACTTCCCTAAAGCGTGGTTTTCGCGTTTGAATACCAAGCCGGGCATCACTGGTTTGGCACAAATCAACGGTCGTAGTGACTTGCCGATGCCTGATATTATTCGATTGGATAACGAGTGGGCTAAGCGTTATTCGGTGACGTTATATATTGAGATTCTGGTGAAGACGGCGTTGAGTATTGTGAAGGGCAAAAACACCTACTAATTATTTATGATGCGCAAAAAGACGCGCACCATAAATTGAGTTTTGCTTCGCAAAGGAAAAAGCGAAGTTTGGTTTGGTTGGGCATTGAGTTATAAAGTTTTTGCCATGTCCTTGACCATTTGTTTGAATGCTTCGCCCAATTCTGGGTGGCGTACACCATATTCTAGGTTGGCTTTCATATAGCCGAGTTTGCTGCCGCAATCATTGCTTTTTCCCGCCATATAATAAGCGTTCACGGGTTCTACCTTCATCAATGAAGCTATGGCATCCGTTAGCTGAACTTCGCCACCAGCGCCCGGTGGGGTGAAATCTAGCAGGTCCCAGATTTGACTAGACAAAACATATCGACCCACCACAGCGAGGTTTGAGGGGGCATCCAATACCGCAGGTTTTTCAACGATGCTGTCAATCGCGACTGAAGCTCTTTTGGTCAGCGATTTGTTGCCTAAATCGGCGATACCATATTGATCCACTTCATTTTGTGGCACCTCTTCAACCATGATTTGTGAAATGCCAGTTTGTTCAAACATGTCAATCATTTCTGCGAGGTTTTCGGTTCTTAAATCACAGCTATATTCGTTGATCAATACATCGGGCAAAATCACCGCAAAAGGATTATCACCGACGATAGGGCGTGCCGCCAGTACCGCGTGGCCTAATCCTTTGGCAACGCCCTGACGGACGTGAATAATGCTAACATCGGCTGGACAAATTTTTTGCACCACATCCAGCAACTGCCGTTTTAAACGTTTTTCAAGCTGGGCCTCAAGCTCAAAGCTGGTATCAAAATGGTTTTCAATCGAGTTTTTACTCGAATGGGTCACCAAGACAATCTGCTTTATGCCCGCCGCGATGGCTTCATTGACCACATATTGAATCAGCGGTTTATCCACCACAGGTAACATTTCCTTGGGGATCGCCTTGGTCGCCGGTAACATTCTGGTACCAAGTCCTGCAACCGGGATGACGACTTTTTCAATTTTCTGGGTCATGGTGAATTCCTTAGCTAACGTTTTCGCCACTGGCTTGCAAATCGGCATGATAACTTGATCGGACAAATGGGCCACAAGCGGCATTGTCAAAACCAAGTGCATCAGCGGCTTGTTTTAATTCGCCAAACTCGTCAGGTGAGACATAACGTTTCACCGCCAAGTGATGTTTGCTGGGTTGCAGATACTGGCCAATGGTGAGCATATCAACATCGTGTTCGCGTAAATCTTTGAGTACTTCGACGATGTCTTCATTGGTCTCGCCAAGACCGACCATTAAGCCAGATTTGGTCGGTACATTGGGGTGTAGTGCTTTAAATCGTCTCAACAACTCTAATGACCATTTGTAATCTGCGCCAGGACGGGCTTCTTTATACAAATGCGGCGCTGTCTCTAAATTGTGATTAAATACATCCGGTGGATTTTTGTCGAGGATTTCCAGCGCTTTGTCCATCCGGCCTTTAAAATCTGGCACCAGAATTTCGATTTTAATGTCAGGGTTATATTGGCGAATGTATTTGACGCAATCGGCATAATGCTGGGCACCGCCGTCACGTAAATCGTCGCGGTCGACCGAGGTGATGACGACATATTTTAAATCCATATCGCGAATGGTCAGGGCCAATTTTTCTGGCTCCTCAGCATTAGGTGGTAACGGTTTACCGTGGCCGACATCACAGAACGGACAACGACGGGTACAAATATCACCGAGGATCATAAACGTGGCCGTACCGTGGTTAAAGCATTCTGGCAGGTTAGGGCAAGAGGCTTCTTCACAGACAGAATGCAGCCCGTGTTTACGCAATGCGCTTTTGATTTTTTGAATTTTTTCTGACGATTTGGGTAACTTAATTTTTAGCCAGTCGGGTTTGCGCAGCATCTGATCACGTTCGGTAGGCACAACCTTAATGGGGATCAGCGCCATCTTGTCGGCGTCACGTAATTTGGTGCCTGGCTGTAACCGGGCTGATTTTTTTGCGCTGGTTGAAGCTGAATCAATCATATAAATCGTCTAATCCTGTGGTCGTTGATACATTAGAAGCTTGTAACAAGGTCGATAAATGGTCAACCAATTGCTGTTCAATCGGTGCTAATTGTTGGGCGGTGGCAAAGTCTGTGCACTGGATCATTTCAAGTCCGGCATAACCGCAGGGGTTAATGCGAGAAAAGGGTTCAAGGTCCATATCGACATTCAGTGCTAGGCCGTGGAAAGTACAGCCTTTACGTACTCGTAAGCCTAAAGAGGCAATCTTTTTACCATCGACATAGACACCGGGGGCATCTGGTTTGGCGGCGGCGGTGATATCGTAGTGTTGCAAAGTTTTGATGATCGCATTTTCGATATGGGTTACCAATTCGCGAATGCCTATTTTACGGCGTTTAAGGTTCAACAGTACATACACCACAATCTGTCCGGGGCCGTGATAAGTGACTTGGCCACCGCGGTCGACTTTGACCACCGGAATATCGCCGGGAAACAGCAGGTGCTCTTCTTTGCCTGCCTGACCCTGAGTAAATACCGGGTCGTGTTGTACCACCCAGATTTCATCTGGGGTATTTTCATCTCGGTTATCAGTAAATTTCTGCATCGCTTGCCACACTGGCACATAAGCATAACGGCCAAGCTGGCGGATGACTAAAGGTTGTTGTAGTGCCATTGTCTCTCCCGAATGGACTGCCCTTAAAGGACATAGTTAAAGGGCAGTGTAAAGGACATGCTAAAGCACATAGCGCACAATTTCGATGGCGCCCAATTCATTGTAGAGCGCTTCAATATGTTCTTTGCTGGTCACGGTGACAGACACACTGACTGAATGATAGGTGCCTTTGGAACTGGGTTTAATGGTCGGGGCATAATCGCCCGGGGCATTACGTTGCAGCACTTCGACGATTTCACCCGACAGGCTTTCCTGTGCTAGACCCATGATTTTAAAATTCATCTGACAGGGGAATTCTAACAGCTCATCAAATTTGGTGTTTTTAACTGGATTTTTCATACTTCAACTCTCATTTTTGACGTCTGACTGGTCTGTTCGTTTTGCGCGGCGGATTATATCAACAATTTAGCTGTAATGGTATTGGCTTAAAAAGGTTATTGGTGGCGGGAGACAGGATTGGCATCAATTCATCACACGGACGGATAGAGGGTTATCCGTACGATGGATTGGCGTAGGGTGGGCATGTTTTCTTATGCCCACGCGTGACGCACCAGTCAAAGGCAGGCCCTGAACAAAGCAATATTCTAGACTACCACGAACATTCGAATGTTATTTATTGACGGATCTTAAGCAGTCAAGGCAACACTAGGCTCAACAAATTCAAAACCTAGGTTCTTAGCGACGCTTTCGCAGGTGACTTGACCATTGATGACATTTAAGCCGTTAAGCAAGTGCTTATCAGCCATTAATGCTTCTTGGTAACCAAGGTTGGCCAGTTTAAGAATATACGGCAAAGTGACGTTGTTTAAGGCGAAGGTTGAGGTTCTTGGTACCGCACCTGGCATGTTGGCGACACAATAGTGAACCACTTCATCAACAATATAAGTCGGTTCTGCGTGGGTGGTGGCATGTGAAGTGGCGATACAACCGCCTTGGTCAATAGCAACATCAACGATGGCTGAACCTGGTTTCATGTTTTTGATATGCTCGGCAGTGACCAGTTTAGGCGCTGCGGCACCTGGGATTAATACCCCACCAATGACTAAGTCAGCTTCAAGTACGTGCCGGGTTAATGCTTCGCCAGTTGAGTAAACAGCGGTAACTAAACTGCCGAATTGAGCATTGGTTCTGCGCAATACGTCGATGTTACGGTCAAGCAATACCACATTGGCACCCATGCCAACCGCCATTTGTGCGGCGTTGTTGCCGACCATGCCGCCGCCGATGATAACGACTTTAGCAGGTTCAACTCCTGGTACGCCGCCCAATAACATGCCGCGGCCGCCATTGATTTTTTCAAGCGCCTGGGCACCGGCCTGAATAGACATACGTCCGGCGACTTCTGACATGGGGGCCAACAGTGGTAAACCACCGCGATCGTCAGTCACAGTTTCATAAGCGATACAAACGGCTTTGCTTTTGATCAGGTCTTCGGTTTGTGGTAAATCAGGAGCCAAATGCAAATAGGTGAATAAGATCTGACCTTCGCGCAACATCGCTCTTTCAACCGCTTGAGGTTCTTTCACTTTTACAATCATGTCAGATTGAGCAAAAACGTCAGCAGCGGTAGCCAATACGGTTGCGCCTGTGTCGGTGTAATCTGCATCAGTGAAACCGATGCCGATACCTGCATTGGTTTCAACCAATACCTGGTGACCGTTATTGATTAACTCAGCAACACTTGCTGGTACCATGCCGACACGGTATTCGTTGTTTTTAATCTCTTTAGGTACGCCTACGATCATTTTCTCGTTCTCATCAATTGTAAAATATAAAACCATTATAATGCGATATTGGCAGTTTTAATCACTTAATTTTCAGGGAGCGGTAGGATATAATCCTGTTTCACCCCGCTTTAACAGATTGAAATATAGGCAACTGATATGTTAGACAGAATTGATAAACTGATTTTACGCGAATTACAAAAAGAGGGCCGCATATCCAATATAGAATTATCTCGCCGGGTGGGGTTAAGTGCTACCCCGTGTTTGGAGCGGGTTAAAAGGTTAGAAAAGGACCAATACATCTTGGGCTATAGCGCACAGGTGAACCCGGCGCTGGTGGGGGCGGCCTTGTTGGTATTTGTTGAAATCACCTTGTCGAGGACTTCACCGGATGTGTTTGAAGAATTTAGCCACGCGGTAGATGACCTTGATGCGATCCAAGAATGTCACCTGGTGTCGGGCAATTTTGATTTTTTGCTGAAAACCCGAGTGGCAGATATGTCTGATTACCGGGAGTTGCTCGGTAATACTTTATTGCGTTTACCCTCGGTGAGTGAAAGCCGCACCTATGTGGTGATGGAAGAGGTGAAACAAACCAACTTTTTGCCGATTAAATGACACCCCAAGCGTCATATAGAGGATGAAATATTAGCCCTGATTTGCTATGGTGTGGCTTTCTCGTGGTAATACAGGTTTTTCGCCTTGGACAAAGACAATTCAAACGGAACTTTAACCGGATTTCAGCGTATTCTTGAAGCTGGACTTATCTTATCAGCTGCCTTATCGGTGTTTCTGTTGCTGGCGTTATTGAGTTTTGATGGCGCCGATCCGAGCTGGTCACAAACCGGCAATCCCAATCAAGTGCAAAATCATATGGGCACCGTGGGCGCATGGGCTGCCGATGTGTTGTTGTTTTTTCTCGGCTGGATATCTTATGTCGTACCAGTGGCGATTATTGCGCTGGGCTGGTTGCTGTTTAAAAAAATCCGTAAATTACTCGAAATCGATTACCTTACCCTCGGCTTAAGATTGATTGGCATGATGTTGATCATCCTTTCGACCACAGCCATCACCAGCATTAACTTCGATGACTTATATCACTTTTCTTCCGGCGGCGTAGTCGGTGATGTGATACGAGATACCATGGTGCCGTTCTTTAACTACACAGGCACCACCTTATTGTTGCTGAGTTTTTTGTTTACTGGTTTGACCTTATTTACTGGCATCTCTTGGCTGACGGTGATTGATGGTGTCGGGGCCGGGGCGGTGGGTTTATATCAGTGGCTGATGGGACGGTTTGATAAAAACCGCGCCAAACGCGAAGAAAACGCCGCTGAATCATCAGACCAAGTTGAAGAGATTGAGCTGGATGACAAACTTGCGGTTGTACCTGAAATGAAAGCTGTCACCACGGCTGCCCAATCATCCCCTTGGGGTGGCGCAGCTGATACCCCGGTTGCTGAGGAACCAGTGCCCGAAACAGCACCTGAACCGTTATCAACACCACCTTCTTCTTCACCGTCAATTGCAGACAGTATGCCTGATTATGTGGCACCTGATGAACCTGCTCGTCCAGTGGTTACACCAGCACCTGCACCTATATCAGCGCAGAGACTCGAACCACAACTTGGCATTTCACTTAAAGATGTGGTGATTGAAGAAGAACCTGATTTTGTTGATTTTGAAAACCTGATGGATGAGCCATTATCTTTCTCAGCGGTAGACGAACCAGCGATGGATGATGACATTGCCAGTGCGTTGGAAAAACTGCAAAGAACCAGTAACCTTCAGGATGAAACTGAAGTTGAACACACCATCTTACCCAATGAACCACTTGTTGACGCTTATGGTCCGGCGTCAGATGACGAAGCAGAAGAACCCTTAACCGGATTTGCTGCGGTGATGGCTACTGCTAAAGAAGATATCGGTGACTTTCCGACCATCGAATTGCTCGACCGAGCAGATAAAAAGACCAACCCTATTACTCAAGAAGACATGGACCGGGTCAGCCGTTTGGTTGAGGCCAAATTACTGGACTTTAATATTATCGCCTGTGTGGTCGGGGTGTATCCGGGGCCGGTGATCACCAGCTTCGAACTGGATTTGGCACCGGGCATTAAAGTTAGCAAAATCGTTGGGCTGGCCAAAGATTTGGCCCGTGCGTTATCGGCGGTCAGCGTGCGGGTGGTCGAGGTTATCCCTGGCAAGACCTTTATTGGTTTAGAATTGCCCAACAAACATCGAGAGATCGTGCGTTTATCTGAGGTCATCAATTGCCCGGCTTTTGTCAATTCTGAGTCGCCGTTGGCGATGGTGTTGGGTCAGGATATCTCCGGCAGACCAGTCACCGTTGATTTGGGCAAAATGCCGCACTTATTGGTGGCAGGTACCACAGGCTCTGGTAAATCTGTTGGTGTGAATACCATGATCATCAGCTTGTTATACAAATCCAAGCCGGAAGATGTGCGGATGATTATGATTGACCCGAAGATGCTTGAATTGTCGGTCTATGAAGGTATTCCTCATCTGTTAACCGAAGTGGTAACAGATATGAAAGAAGCGGGTAATGCTTTACGCTGGTGTGTTGGTGAAATGGAGCGTCGTTATAAACTGATGTCAGCATTGGGGGTCAGAAACCTCAAAGGCTACAATACCAAGGTGCTTAAAGCCAAAGCGGATGGTAAGCCGATAAAAGATCCATTGTGGAAAGATACCGATGGTATTGAAGAGGTGGCACCTGATTTAGACAAGCTGCCCAGTATCGTGGTGATAATTGATGAATTTGCCGATATGATGATGATTGTCGGTAAAATATGTGAAGAGATGATTGCCCGTATCGCGCAAAAGGCCCGTGCTGCGGGTATTCACCTGTTATTAGCGACTCAGAGACCATCCGTGGATGTTATCACTGGTTTGATTAAAGCCAATATTCCGACTCGGATGGCGTTTCAGGTTTCTTCAAAAATCGATTCTCGCACCATACTGGATCAAGGTGGTGCCGAGGCATTGCTGGGTATGGGTGATATGTTATATTTGCCGCCGGGTACCAGTGTGCCGACCCGTGTTCATGGTGCGTTTGTTGATGATCATGAAGTTCACGCGGTGGTAAACAACTGGAAACGCCGGCAGAAGCCGGATTATATCAAAGATATTTTAAGCGATGAAGGTAGTGAAGAGGTGTTGCTACCGGGTGAACAGGCACAAAGCGACGAAGACTCAGACGAGTTTTACGATCAGGCGGTGGCGTTTGTCACCGAAACACGCCGTGCCTCGGTGTCGAGTGTACAGCGCAAATTCCGCATCGGTTATAACCGTGCCGCGAGAATTGTTGAACAAATGGAAGCCGTTGGGGTCATAAGTCCACCGGGTCATAATGGTAATCGTGAAGTACTGGCCGCGCCACCACCAAAAGTCGATGTATAATCGGCGCACTCATCTTTCGCTCCATAACGGCGTTATTGTCGTACTCAAACAGTTGCATATAAACTTATATGCGCCTATTTTCCGTGCGACAATGCCTTGTTCTGAAGCGAAATCTAAGCACGCTGTACAGTCGCCGTAGGGTGGGCAGGTTTTTTTGCCCACGCGTAACCTTCTCGTTTGCAACCAGCCTTGGGCTTGGAGAGCGAGGATGTGAGTTTGTCGTTGATTGGTGCACCACGCGTGGGCATGAAAAGATTGCCCACCCTACATATTCAATATGGATGTAAAATTTAAAGAGAACAATATGAAAAAAATCTTCGCCTTATTGGCCTTAACAACGTGTTTGTTCGCACTGCCTAGTTCAGCTAGTTCAGACGCTGAACCTGCCGCAGAGCCAGCCACTGACGCCAAAGCGGCATTGAAACAACACATCAAACAGCTGACCACCTTTGAAGCCAGCTTTAGCCAACGGGTGATTGATGTTGATGGCAAAGAACTGATGCAAGGCAAGGGCAAAGTCCGGCTGGCGCATCCTTCGCTGATCCGCTGGCACGCACTGGAGCCAGATGAAAACCTGATGGTATCTGATGGTGAAACCTTATGGGTCTACAATATCGACCTTGAGCAGGCGACTGCGATGCCTGCCAAACAGGCCATTGACTCAACCCCGTTTGCCTTGCTGGCCAGTTTTGATGATGTTTTATGGCAAAACTACCAGGTGAGTAAAAAGGGCGAAGCCTATATCATCACCCCGGTGAAGCAAGACAGTCAGGTTAAACAGTTGTCGGTTTACTTTGCCAACCAAAAATTCAGCCAGTTGGTGATTGAAGATTTGAGTCAGCAAAAAAGTGAATTCACCTTCAGTGATGCCCATTCAAATCAGCCATTGTCTGAAACCCAGCGTAAAACGCTATTTTCCTTCACTTTGCCCGAAGGTGTTGAGTTGGATGATCAACGTTAAATGAGCATGACCAATCCAAATACCAATGGTAGCTTTGATTTTGGTGGCGAGACCGAAGTAAAACCGCTAGCGGCGCGGTTGCGGCCAGGTTCTTTTGACGAATACTTTGGTCAAAGTCACTTGGTGGGACCGGGCAAACCGTTACGTCAGGCGATTTTGCACAGCAACTGCCATTCACTGATTTTGTGGGGACCACCAGGGACCGGCAAAACCACCCTCGCCGAACTCATCGCCCAATACGCCAAAGCGCAAATCATTCGCTTGTCGGCGGTAACCTCGGGCATTAAAGATATTCGCGCCGCCATTGAGCAGGCGCAACAAAACTTAGCGATGCAGGGCAACAGAACCTTATTGTTTGTTGATGAAGTGCATCGTTTTAACAAATCTCAGCAAGATGCCTTTTTGCCCTATATTGAAGATGGCACCATTATATTTGTCGGTGCCACCACCGAAAACCCCTCGTTTGAACTCAATAATGCCATATTGTCCCGGGCCAGAGTGTATCTGCTGAAAAAGCTTAGCATTGATGAGCTTAAAACCGTGGCCGATAGGGCGCTGACAGATAACGATAAAGGCTTGGGGGCGTTAAACCTGACCATCGGTGAGGCCGAAAAAACCGCTTTGTGTCAGTTTGCCAGCGGTGATGCACGTAAGTTACTTAACTACCTGAAGATCATCAGTGATTTTGCTGAATCGGTTGACGGCCAAAAGGTCATCACCAAGCAGGCGTTGGCTCAGGTGGCGACCGGCAACCTGGCGTCGATTGATAAAAATGGCGATCAGTATTACGACCTCATGTCGGCTTTTCACAAATCGATGCGAGGCTCTGCCGGAGATGCGGCACTGTATTGGTATTGCCGGATGTTGGCTGGCGGTTGTGATCCGCTGGATGTGGCACGACGGCTGATGGCGATTGCCAGTGAAGACATTGGTAATGCCGATCCGCGCGCCTTGGAGGTGGCCCGTAATGCTTGGGATATCTTTAACCGAGTAGGGCCAGCAGAGGGCGAGCGGGCGATTGCCCAGGCGATACTCTATATGGCAGCAGCGCCTAAGAGTAACGCGGTATACAGCGCATTTAACCTTGCCAAACAACAAGCTGAAAACTTGCCCAGTTTTGATGTGCCGCTGCATTTACGCAATGCACCGACCAAGCTAATGAAAGAACTCGGCCATGGTGACCAATATCGTTATGCCCATAATGAGCCGGGCGCGTTTGCTGCTGGCGAAAACTACTTTCCGCCAGAGTTACGTGATCAGCAATATTACCATCCCAGTGAGCGTGGGTTAGAAAAGAAAATCAAAGACAAAATGGATTACCTCGCCAACCTCAATCACAACAGTCCACAGAAACGTTATGAGTCCAATTAGCTTTTACTTTAGTGTCGCCGTGGGCGGTGCATTTGGTGCGTCGCTGCGCTATTTTCTGTTTGAAATTGCGGTTTTACTGCTGGGCAGGGGGTTTCCGTATGCCACGTTGGCGGTGAATGTACTGGGGTCATTTATGATGGGCATGGTCTATGCGGCGATCCAACAAGAATACAGCATGTTACTGCCTTGGCGTGGCCTGATCAGTATTGGTTTTTTGGGCGCATTTACCACCTTTTCGACTTTTTCGCTCGATACCTTATTGCTGATTCAGCAGGGCGATTGGTTGAAAGCGGCGCTGAATGTTGGCCTTAATGTTTTTGTCTGTATTTTTATGGCTTGGCTAGGGATGCGGTTGATTTAAAGTTGCTTTTTTGTCTGTTCGGCCTAAGCTCTAAACAGGGCTTGTTTATGGCAGCAAGGTCACGCGTGGGCACTGGAAAGCGTGACCACCCTACGTCGAAATATTGTCACACAGTGTATATGAAAACAATCACGGGCCAATCATTATTAATCAGAAAACGGAAAAAAAGCCACCGCAGTCACAACCAAAGGCAAAGGCAAAACAAAAACCAAAGATGTCGGTGAAGAAAAAACAAGCGATATTAAAGAAGTTTTTCAAGCTTCTGTATAGAACGGCGATCGTCTGCATTGTTCTGATCGCGCTTATCTTTGGTTTTGAAATGTTTAAAATCTATTGGGAGAGCTTTAGGTGATTAAATACACCGAGCTGGCTTGGGCAATCCGGCGATACGGGTGGCTTGTTTGGCTGGTCCTTTGGGAAACAACTTATACAAATACTTACTATTGCCTTTATCCTCGCCAAGCTGCTTGGCCATAGCTTTGACCAGCATTCTAATGGCGGGGCTGGTTTTATATTGTTGATAAAAACCCCTGACAAAATTGACCACTTCCCAGTGATTATCGCTCATGGTGATATTTTCTAACCCAGCAATATGCAGTGCAACCGCTTCATTCCAGTCTTCAAGTTTCATTAAATAACCATGTTTATCGGTGGCTAGGGTTTGGCCTGCAAATTCTATTTCCTTGTTAGGTTTAGCGTCATTCATACTTATTTCCTTGGGGTTTCACCAGCTAATGGTTTTATGATGGGCTAGGGTTAAATCAACAAACGCATCGTAATCAATCGCTTTTATCGCCTCTGTGATCAGCACGTTTCTGGCACTTAAGTCATCATCAATCGCATATACAGTGATAGTAAGTGCTGACATCGCGGTAATAATCTCGGGGGCGTTAAGGCCGTAACAACCATCCTGAATAAAGATCACACTGTCCATAGGGCTAAAGCGGCTCAGCGTGGTGGTAAACCCGGCCGGGGTTTGTGGGGCGTTAATGATATGTAGGGTGTTCATTGTCTTTTCCTTTACGTGAGCCATTACATGTTAAGCACATGGTCAAAAGTGTTTAGCAGTTGGGCTATCTGGCTATTGGCGAGCAGCGCAACGTCCATTGATAAAGGTTTATCAGCAATGCCTCGACAGGTCATATCGTCACGGCTTGCGACAATATGTTCAATATCGTATAACTCAAAGGTTTTCATGGTCGAAAGAAAATCCTTAGTGTCGATAAGCTCAGGGTTTTGATTCGCTAACAATTGATAGACCCCATCGTCGATAAAAATCACCGTCACTTGTTGTTCAAAAGCGCCAAAAATTAGCGCTAAATCGAGCGATTCACGCGGGGTAGGGTGATTAAAGGTTGACTGACGATTTATGATGGCGATTTTTTTCATCTTGCTTTTGCCCCTTATTTAAATTGCACAACATAATCTGTTTGAGCCGCAATCTCAGCCATTTCAGCCAGTCCTGCGATGGTAAACGACGGTGCTTGTCGATGGTCCTGTTGTTGGTTAATAGTGCCACGTTTCTCGGCGGCGGTGACACATAACAACAAAGGAATATCGTGCTCACAATGCAGCGTGTTAAACCCAGGTTGAGTATCAAGCTCATCAGAGGGAATATCCGCGAACGCATTGGCGTGATAAACCCCATCTTGATAGAAGAACACCGCTTTGAGCTGATGCCCTCGGTTAATCACCGCCTGAGCGTACTTGAGGGCACTACGAGAGGATTGATTGGCATAGTTAGCACTGTGCACCATCAATAAAAAACTGGCCATAATAAATCCTGCTATTAACCTAAAACAACAAAAGCCCCTATTAAGGGGCTTTTACTTTTAACTAACTATCTTTTTTCAGCAGCTTGCTGCGCATCATAAAAGCCCGCTGACGAGCCTAAGGCGAGTCAGCGGGATTTTATTTTTAATCGTCACCACCACCAAAAGCCATCAACAGATGTAATAAGCTGGTGAAAAGATTATAGATAGAAACAAACAAAGTGACGGTGGCAAGAATATAATTCTTTTCGCCGCCATGGATGATTGAGCTGGTTTGCATCAAAATCATACCTGATGATAACAGGATGAATAACGCGCTGATGGCCAGGCTCATGGCCGGGATAGCAAGGAAGATATTGGCAATCATACCAACGATAAGTACTACGACTAGCGCAGTCATCATGCCACCCATAAATGACATATCTTTCTTAGTGGTTAGGACATAACCAGACAGTGAGAAGAAGATAAGTGCCGTGCCGCCCATGGCGAGCATAACCAAATCGCCGCCGCCAGAACCGATAACCATATTGAGCATCGGACCGATGCAATAACCTAAAAAACCAGTGAAAGCGAAGATGCTAATCACACCGATACCTGAGTTAGCGGTTTTATGGACTAAAAACATCAAACCATAGATGCCAACCAAAGAAATGATAAATCCAGGGTGGGGTACGTTTAAGGACATTGCAATACCAGCGACCACAGCACTAAAGAGCAGCGTCATTGCCAGTAATGAATAGGTATTTCTTAATACCTTGTTAATTTCTATCGCCGAACTTGCCGACGCTGTTTGATACATCTCGTTCTGTTGCATAATAAACTCCTGAATGACCTTTAGGTTTGAGTCAAAGTTTGAAATTACTGTTATCTTAATTTCTATGTGGTGATAAAGCCACTAAAATTCAAGGTCATTGGTAACAAAAAGCAATACCCTGACTTAAAGTAAGGTCTTGCAGAAGGCAAAAAGGGCGTATATGAATAAAAAATGACAAAATTGCTGATAAAACTAGCAGCCGGAGTCAAAACCATAAGAAAACGCAAAAAAGCGCTTTACATTGCCTAAGGTGCTCCTTATTATACGGCCCATCTGCGGTGAGGTGGCTGAGTGGTTTAAAGCACTGGTCTTGAAAACCAGCGTACGTTTATAGCGTACCTAGGGTTCAAATCCCTACCTCACCGCCACTCTTCTTCGTTATTTCTTCATTTTAAAATTTCCTTGATTAATCGCCGTAGGGTGGTCACGCTTTTTGTGCCCACGCGTGACCTTGCAGTCGTAAACAAACCCTTTTCGAGCATATTCCATTATTCACGGTACTCTTGGAGACTTTTTACACAAGCTGGCGCATCATTCATGTGGATTCACTACAAATCATAACTGATGCCACAAAGGTTTACCTTTAGCTTCAAGGTCACGCGTGGGCACAAAAGACGTGACCACCCTACGCCATTCCATAGCAAGACATTATCACCCTATCCCGACCAATAAACCACCATGGCGCACGAAAACTCGCCAACCAATCCATAAATGCAAATAAACTGCAAAAAAGCCCTTTACATTGCCCCGGTCGCTCCTTATTATACGCCCCATCTGCGGTGAGGTGGCTGAGTGGTTTAAAGCACTGGTCTTGAAAACCAGCGTACGTTTATAGCGTACCTAGGGTTCAAATCCCTACCTCACCGCCACTCCCTTCTTTAATCTATTCATTGTTATAGTTCAAAATCACGCTTACTCTGTTACTGTCTTTATTATATTTAACAGTGATGCCTTGGTTTGAAAAAGGTTTAGCAAATTGCTGATTTAATTGTCATATTGCTATTTATCCCTTTACATTGTTGTATGTTGTGGTAATTTTGAACCACTGAGTATTAATCCCTATCGTCTGAGGAACCTTTCGTTGATAACCGTCTTTTTAGTTGATGATCATGAACTTGTTCGCACCGGCATAAAGCGTATCCTTGATGATATTCGTGGCATAAAGGTTGTGGGTGATGCCAATTGCGGCGAAGATGCCGTGGCTTACTGTCGCAAGAATAGCCCTAATATCGTTTTGATGGACATGAATATGCCCGGAATTGGCGGTATGGAAGCCACCAAAAAAATTCTCCGCTTCAACCCTGATGTCAAAGTGATTGTCCTCACCGTGCATTGCGAAGATCCATTACCGTCAAAAGTGATGCAAATCGGTGCTCATGGTTACCTCACCAAAAGCGCGGGTTCTGATGAAATGATTAACGCCATTCGTGCGGTCCACAGTGGCCAGCGTTACATTGCTCCTGACATCGCCCAGCAAATCGCATTAAATCAATTCAGTGGCCACCGTGATGAAAATCCGATCCAAAGTCTGTCTGAGCGCGAACTGCAAATTATGTTGATGATCACCAAAGGTGAAAAAGTTCAAGATATTGCCGACAAACTGAGCCTCAGCTCGAAAACCGTGAACAGCTACCGTTATCGCATGTTTGAAAAACTCAATATCAGCGGTGATGTTGAATTAACCCATCTGGCGATACGCCATGGGTTACTGGATATGGATAAACTGTAAACCTTTCATCGGCGGTGGCTTTGGCCCCGCCTATTGTCATCCCCACCAAAGCGAGAATACATTCGCCGCCTACGTAAAAACCTATGACCGAACCTGCAACAACAGAATTTAACCCTCAAGACTTTTTAAAAAACCTCACCAATCAACCCGGTGTTTATCGAATGCTCAATGATAAACAAGAGGTGATTTATGTTGGCAAGGCCAAAGATCTAAAAAAGCGGGTATCCAGTTACTTTCGCAAAAATGTCACGGGGGCCAAAACCCGTCAGTTGGTGAGTTTTATCACCGACGTTGAAATCACCGTCACCCAGACCGAAACAGAAGCGCTGATCCTCGAAAACAACCTCATTAAACAATATTTGCCCAAATACAATGTATTGCTTCGAGATGACAAATCTTATCCCTTTATTTTATTGACCGAACATCAGCATCCAAGAATTCAGATGCATCGCGGGGCACATAAGAAAAAAGGCGAGTATTTTGGTCCATATCCCAGCGCGGGTGCCGTGGCGGAGAGTTTGCGATTGATGCAGAAAATCTTTTCGGTGCGCCAATGCGAAGACACTTTCTACCGCGCCAGAAGCCGTCCTTGTTTGCAATATCAGTTACAACGTTGCTCAGCCCCATGCGTCGGCAAAGTGAGTGATGAAGATTACAACAAAGAAGTCGAACTGGCGAGATTGTTTCTCAAAGGCAAAAGCCAAGAAGTGATCAGCAACCTAGTCGAAGCGATGGAGCAGGCCAGTGGTCAACTGAAGTTTGAACAAGCGGCGAAATATCGTGATCAGATTCAGGTGATGAACAAAATCCAAGAACAGCAATTTGTCTCTGGTACCTCAGAAGAGCTCGACGTGATTGGTTTTCATTACCAAAATGGCATTGCTGCCGTGCACGTATTGTTTATTCGCGAACAAAAAATCCTCGGCTCGAAAAACTTCTTTCCCAAAATCCCGCAGAAAACCGCCGCAGCGGAGATTATGCAATCGTTTATCTTACAGTTTTACCTTAATACCCAGGCTCGGCATAAAATTCCCAAAGAGATTATTCTTGCCGATTTGGCTGATAATGACAAACAAAGTGTTGTCGCTGAAACCGCAGAACCTGGCGCTGAACTTGGCTCTGAACTTGACTCTGAACTTGATAAGGAGCAAACCAGCATTGATGTAGCCGCCTTAAGTGAAGTGATATCAAAAATCGCTGAATATAAAGTCGTGCTGAAAAACATCCAACGCGGTGAGAAACACCGCTACCTGATGCTGGCCAACAAAAACGCTCAAATTGCCGTGACCACCACCCTGACCAGCAAAACCGCCACTAAAAAGCGTTATGAGCTGCTGAACAGCTTTATTGAGCTAGACAACCCCATTATGCGCATGGAGTGTTTTGATATCAGCCATACTTCTGGTGAGCAAACCATTGGGTCGTGTGTGGTATTTAATGATGAAGGGCCGCACAAGAGCGAATATCGGCGATATAACATCGAAGGCATCACGCCAGGCGATGATTATGCGGCGATGGACTTTGCACTGGCCAAACGTTACAACAAAGTCAGCGAAGAACATAAAATTCCCGACGTGATATTTATTGATGGTGGCAAAGGTCAGTTGGCGCGAGCCGAGACCTACTTTGCGGATTGGACCCACAGTAAAACCCCGATGTTAATTGGCGTGGCCAAGGGCACTTCGCGTAAACCGGGTTTAGAGACTTTGATTTTTCAAGGTGGTATGAGAGAAGTATCGTTACCGGCAGATTCACCAGCATTACATCTGATTCAGCATATTCGCGATGAAGCCCACCGTTTTGCCATATCTGGTCATCGCAACAAGCGGGCCAAAGTCAAAAATACCTCAACCCTACAGCAAATTGATGGGATTGGACCAAAACGGCGTCAGGCGTTGCTCAAATACATGGGTGGATTGCAGGGGATCTTAAATGCCTCAGTGGAAGAATTGGCCAAAGTGCCCGGAATAAGTGCCCAGCAGGCACAAAACGTTTTCGATTCTTTGCATGACAAGGCATAGTAAATGGAGTGGATTGATGAAGACTATGAGTGATTACATCTATCCCCTAAATTAGCAGCCACACAAATAAGCACAAAATGTTTTCGATTCTTTGCATGACAAGGCATAATACCTGCAACAGTCCTAAAGCAAAACAAAAGCAAGTAATCGAATGTTAACAATACCGAATATTATCACCATGCTCCGGGTTCTTCTGATCCCGGTGTTTCTGCTTGTCTATTATATGGAAAGTGAATGGGTAGGGCTGGGGCCGCACTGGGGTATACACTTCGGTGCCGCGTTTATCTTCTGGTTTGCGGCGGTATCTGATGCGTTGGATGGTTATCTGGCCCGTAAACTTCAGCAGTCGACGCCATTTGGTGCATTTCTTGACCCGGTGGCGGACAAAATCATGGTCACCGCCGGATTTTTTGTCATTGTCGAATATTATGATAGCGCCTGGATCACCGTGCCTGCGGTGGCGATGGTGAGTCGTGAAATCATCATGTCGGGATTAAGAGAGTGGATGTCTCAGTTGGGCGTGCGTGACGTGGTGGCGGTGTCAAACTCTGGCAAGGCCAAGACGGTGGCGCAAATGCTGTCATTAAACGCCTTGATTTGGGATTTTAATTATATCCTCACCGGATTAGCGTATCTTTACTTGTATCTGGCGTTTGCCTTGACCATGTGGTCGTTGTACGAATATTTTTCTGCTGCTTGGCCACATTTGGTCGGTGCTCACTCAAAAGAGCAGGGTGAAGACAGCAAATAACCTTAGCATATGGCTGAAAAATCGACAAATAAGTGCAATATTAAACAAATAAATCAAAAAATGAGCGAACGAAATAAAAACGTAAATTTATGGTTGACTCGTCATCAATAGTCCGTAGAATACGCACCATCTTAAGGGAGCAAGTAGCCCAGAAGACAAAGCGTGTATAGCTCAGTGGTAGAGCGCGGCCTTTCCAAGGTCGAGGCATATGTTCGATTCTTTTTGCACGCTCCAATGTTTCTTTGCTGTAAAGCATGAATCATTGAGGAGTTGATAGAATACCGGCGGGTTGGCAGAGTGGCCATGCTGCGGATTGCAAATCCGCCTACTTCGGTTCGACTCCGGGACCCGCCTCCAATTCTTAGTGGTATAAGCTAGTGGTTTATACTGTTAAAGATTGTAGCGGGTAAAAAATTGGCGGGTTGGCAGAGTGGCCATGCTGCGGATTGCAAATCCGCCTACCTCGGTTCGACTCCGGGACCCGCCTCCAGTTTTTCTTAGGTGATTAAGAAAGGCGAATAGCGAAAGATGTAAAGCTAAGTATTTAGAGTGCATAGATTTCGGTTCAGAGCAAGGCATTACTTTCGTAAAAAGAGTTGCACGCAGAACGGGCGCATATGACTATATGCAACTGTTTGAGTACAAAAGTAACGCAGTTATGAAGCGAAAGATAAGTGCTATAAAAGTTAGATTCTGCCCGGGTGGTGGAATTGGTAGACACAAGGGATTTAAAATCCCTCGTTCGAAAGGACGTGCCGGTTCAAGTCCGGCTCCGGGCACCAATTCCGACAATAATGTTCACCAGATATTATTGTTCGCTGCAATGTTTATGACGCTTAGCGCCTTAAATAAAGTAGCAAAATAGTAAAATGCGTGTGTAGCTCAGCTGGTAGAGCGCGACCTTGCCAAGGTCGAGGTCACGAGTTCGAGCCTCGTCACACGCTCCAATTTTGTTGCATAACGATTGCATAAAAGTTGGATACATTTTTACTAACCAAATTTGATATAGCGTCTACTATTGATAATGCGTGTGTAGCTCAGCTGGTAGAGCGCGACCTTGCCAAGGTCGAGGTCACGAGTTCGAGCCTCGTCACACGCTCCAATCTTTTTGCAAATGACTTGCATTAACGCTGGATAAACTTTAATAACCAAATTTGATATAGC
>JBLGCB010000029.1:0-32732 GCA_047617105.1 Phenylobacterium sp.
CAATCGGATCATTCGAATAAAACCGTCCAATCTCTGGATCGTAATACCGCTGTTGCATATAACTCAGCCCCAAGTCGGTGTCAAACTTATGCCCGGTATAACCCACCTCCTCCTTAGATGCTTCTACTGTCGCCCCAAATGGCCTGTAATGCATCCAGCTGTCCGCAATCACTTGCGCGCTGCTGTCTGTTTCTAACACTGGCGAGCCGAGCATGTCCCGTCGTCAACTCTCGCCACCAGTTGTTTACCCAAAAAGATATAATTGATCGCCTAGCGATCTTTTTCACGATACAACAACTGGCTGCTTTTTCGACCCACAATAATTGACCTAAAACACCCTAGTGATACGTGGTCCCCCCCCGTATCCGGGCGAACAACTTTATTGTTAGGGCATTATTTCTTAACTGGTGTGTACAAATCTATTGTGCCACCTCAGTTTGGTATGGTGGCCACTCATCGACAGGATTAAGAAGAAAATTAATTTTTTCACCAAACATTATTAAACATCCAACGTTCGACTTTTAGATTTTTATGCTCTTCAATATGGCAGCTATGGATGAGATTTGACACTCGAATTATTCTACTTATTTTTGATTCTGATAAGCCGATATTTTTTTTAAATCAACCAATTCAGCATTACATGAAAATGTAAATTCACCATCAATTTGTAGTGTTATACCACCATTATTACTGGACATTGTTAAATCGACAGTGCTTTCGCAAAACAGCCCATCAATAATTAAGCTCGTGGGTTTCCATAACTCAATAACAACCTGAACTGTATTACATTTTGATACCATCCATTTTTTGGGAGGGTTTTTCGGGTATTCATTCAGGTCGAACCT
This sequence comes from Phenylobacterium sp., assembly GCA_047617105.1. Taxonomy (GTDB): domain Bacteria; phylum Pseudomonadota; class Gammaproteobacteria; order Enterobacterales; family Alteromonadaceae; genus JABSOG01. The sequence goes on from JBLGCB010000029.1 coordinate 846, forward strand.
AATTTCAATAGATGGTCCATAATTTTTGATAGTAACGTCATGCAATAAGGCTTCTTTTAGGCTTGGGATTTCGTCATAAATAGCCCTTACTGCTTTGTCATCTTCTAATAAATTTACCCACATAGGTTTATTTGTTTTCAAAGTCATAATGCTCACTTGTATTTGTAACTTTTCCGGTTTGTTTATTTTCTATAGGCCTGACATTGAGATGAGGTCCTTGGGCACCTTTTCCATCTGAAAACGAATGTCCAGCAGAATGATCTTGAATTACCACCGTTTTTCCATTCGTCGTGGTATGAGTATACTCTGTACTTTTTACAACATTTCCTTTCCCATCTTTAATTGTTTGATTATTTTCATCGGAGAGCTTAACTTTCTCAATTTTTTCAGGTTTCTGAGATTTCGGTACCTTGGCATCTCTTTTCGCCGCTCTCAGCGCATTTCTGCGGTTCGCATAGTTTGCCTGCTGTTTAGGTTCTGCATAGTATATTAAGTTACCACATTCTTTCTTGCAGGCTGATTTGGCTATATTCCCTAAAGACTTGCTGATACCTTTTTTCGCTTCTCCATTAGGATCTTTATATTTATAAGGGTTATTACCAACATAAACATAACGATTAAACGTATCAAACTCACCCGTATACCCAACAGGATCATTCGAATAAAACCGTCCAATCTCTGGATCGTAATACCGCTGTTGCATATAACTCAGCCCCAAGTCGGTGTCAAACTTATGCCCGGTATAACCCACTTCATCCTTAGGTACTTCTATGGTCGCCCCAAATGGCCTGTAGTGCATCCAGCTATCCGCAATTACCGCTGCGCTGCTGTCTGTTTCTACCACTGGCGAGCCGAGCAAATCAGTATGGATATACTGTGTCCCGTCGTCAACTCTCGCCACTTGTTGTTTACCCAAGAAAATATAATTGATCGCTTGGCTATCTTTTTCGCGATACAACAACTGCCCACTTTGGCTATATAAACTGTAACTGGTGCCCGTGCTGTCTACGGTTTTTACCCGTCGGCCATGACCATCATACACATAGCTATTGGTGCCTGAGCTACTTATTTTCCCGGCCCTGTTAAAATCAAATAACCGCTCGACACTATCAGTGATTCTACTGCTGACATTTCCGCGATTATCATATCTGAATGTCAGGTCTTTACTGCCGCTGACACTCTCTAGCTGGTTGATGGTGTTATAGTGGTAAGTAAGGTTACTATCGAGTAAATCATCACTATTGCTGAAATTGTAATAATCAATATTGCTCAGGGTATCGTAACCAATACTTACATCACCCCAATATCCCGTGGCATCCGTCAGGCGGTCAAGGCCATCATAAACCATGCCACTGATGCTGTAAGCTGGGTTTTTATAATCTGTTTGGCTGCTGATATTACCCTGCACGTCGTAGCCGTACTCATACGACATCGTGGTCAGTGTATGATAGATACCACAAGGTTCGCAAGGCGGTGGTATATCATCGGCATCCGAGGGTTGAGGACCCTGCCGACTCTCTTCCTCAGGGATTAATATCTTTCGCGTGCCTTTAATCTCTTTTGGTAACTGACGGTCGTTCAACAACACGCTGTGGCGGATGTCATTGCCATAGGTGAACCCTTTAAGCTGTCCGTTGCTATGATAAGCCCCTGCCGTGGCGTAACTGCCTGCCGTGGTCGGCTCACCAAAGCCATTCGGCGCCATATCAATGGTTTGTCCATTGGGATAGTCCGTCGAATCAAGTGCTGTATCAGGGTTATAGCGATATACTAGATTAAACGCTTTACCGTCGATGCTGAGGTTTTCTGTCTCTAACATATCAAGTTTGTTGTAACCGTAGACTGTTATCACTTCACCCGCTGTCAACGTAACTAGGTTGCCCTGCCTATCATATTCGTAAATCAGATTTGCACTGTCATCCTGGTAATCGACGGTTTTTCTCGCTCCGAGATTATCTGTACTGTAAACCGTTTTTTCAGCGGGCTGCACTGCGCCTTCATCACAATCGATGGTGTTACCTGTCGCCCCTTGGGCGACCCACTCCAGCTGACCCAAAATATCCTGCTTGTATGCAGTCACACCGGTATCTGGGCGCACCACTTTACACACCTGCTGGCGCGTATTGTACAAATGGCTTTGCGTCACACCACCTTGTGAAATCATCTCGACCCCACCATACAGGTTGTATGTTTGGCTGGTGATCACCCCTTGTGGTGATTCAACTCGAGTCATCGCTTGGGTCGCGGGTTCGCCATAAGCCAAATACGTTGTGGTGGTGGTGTAGCCAGCATAATTGCTCACCGCGGTTTTATGGCCGTTGTGGTAAGTCTTACGACTACTGACCCCAGTCGCGGTTTGCGTGGTCGTCGTCGGTCGCTGCAAACCATCAAAGGCATAACGGATACCCTCAGATTCTGTCGCCGACGCCGATGGATACGCGCTGAAAAGCGGTTTGCCGTAAGCATTAAATTCGCTGCGCTGATAACGTTTTGCCAGATCATTTCCGCCATCGGTTTTCACCAGCACGGGCTGCAACAAGGCATCGTAATAAGTGGTTGAGCTGAAACCGCCGCGAGTCTGTATTCGTTTATACATATCCGCCACCACATCGCCGCCAATATCATCATTGTCAACTTTACCAAAGCTGAACGTGGTCCCTGACCAATATGACCCCGGTGGATTAATTGACGTCACCCGTCCCATCGAGTCATGGCCGTAGCTCGTCTCGTCTTGATTGAAACTGGTCACGTCGGTGACCCAACCATTGTCATCTACGACCAACGTGGCATTCATAGGGGCACTGGCGTCATAACGTCCCGGCAGGGTAATGGTTCTAGCTTTACCTCGGCGGTAATCGGCAAACTTTTGCCATCTAAATTCATCATCATCCATGGTGGTGTTAAATTCAATTTTACCCACATTACCATATTGATATTCGCTAAAACGTTTGACCCATTCACCAAACGATAGCTGCTGATAGGGTAATGATTTATAGGCCCCTGTTTTGCTGTAATAGGCGGTTTCGCTGACCAGCTCCCAGTTAACATTATCTGCCGACAGTTTTTGCTGGGTGGGCAGGTTTAATACCCAGTTGGTGGTATCAGGCACAATGGTGGTTTTGCTGTATTGATGCGCCGTACTGGTTGTATTGCTACCATGAGACCAACGCGATTGACCATACAAGTTGAAATCGCCATAGTTGGTGGTATAGCGGGTGGTCGCCGCGCCATAAAGGCTTTGTACCACGTCGGTCTGCCATGCTTGGTAGATGGTCGGCAGGTTATTCTCCTTTAACAAAGAAATATTGCCCACCATATTGCCTTTGCTCCAGGTGTTTTCAACCCGCTTTAACAAAGTGTTGGCATTGGTATCATAATAGTCCACTGTAATGGCTTTACCGTCATAAACCTTACCCCAATCGCGGTTAAAATAATGCACTGTTTTACTGCCATCAGGCACCGTGACCGTGGTGCTTTTATAGTCCACCGCGTTGATATTGGACGGTATCGTGCCCGTCAGTAGATCCAAACCGCTCGCCACTTCATCGGCGTAAACCCCTTTATTTTGCGAGTAAACATACGACCACGTCATGTCGGTTAATCCTGGCCCCGTCAGCGTTTTTGAACTCAGTGCCACCGTCGCATAACAATCTTGATAATAGCGATCTGAAGTGGTGCCATCCCGCAATGCTGGCACCGCAGAACGACCGTGGATCACCGTATTCCAAGCAAATGTACCTTTAACACCATAAGGATGGGTGATGCTACCCTCTATCGTATTGTTATTATACGAATCGACATCACAAGCATCTTCATAACCGCTGATCATTCTCGGCGATTGTTGCGACATTGACCCTAGGTCATACTGCCATGCCGTCGCATCAGGGCGAGTCACGGTTTGCAGACTACGAACATAACTGCCAGAAGCATTGGTATCGTAGCCATACGACCAGGTTCGCTGGTTGGCGGTGACACTTTCAATCAGCGAGGTTTGCCCTGCGATGGTACGATAAGCAATGGTGATCACCCGATCATTGCTATCACCAAGGTCATGACCGACAATAGAGGTTAAGCGATTTAGGTTGTCATAGTGATAGGTTACTGTATTACCGAAACGGTCTTGTACAGTAGAAACCTGCATAAAGGCATGAAAACGGTTGACCGTTTTTCCTTTAATCAGTGGGATCCCCTTAACCAATTTATAGCGGTCAAAGGTATAAGTCACACCCTCAGGAGAAGTGGCCTCAAACCCCTCAGCCCCGGTGCCAGTGTCTGCACTGGTCAGGCAGCGGATCCGCCAGTTATCCATGGTGGCATAACGATAAGATGATAATAGATTGATGTCGTTGCACCAAAATCATTGAGGGTAAGCACAGCGCCTTGGTCATAAACAAAAGGTCCCACTTCAACGCTGGTCAGGCCGGGTTTAGGGATAAAAATCGTGAGGCCGTTGTAACTGATAGGCACCCAAGTAGAGGCCACAACCATCTGAGCAGATAGCAGTAAAATCAAGACTAAAATATGGCGGGCAAAAAATCTAACTTTGGATAACATATCCGTTTCCTTTAATAACGACTTCCGATAAACTTGTTCTGAAGTGAGTGCTGAGGTTTAAAATCGGTTGGAGTGTAAACTAATGTTAATCATAAAACAACCAAAGTTATTAATATAGGGTCAAACTAAAAAGAAGCGTCGGATTGCATTCACCTTATGATCCCTTCTATAATTGTTCACCAGCCAATGAACGCCTCAACTAAGCCACAAACCCGATGAAACCTGCATACTCACTTATTCTGCTGCTACTGTGCACCATAACATTAATCAATGGCTGTAATAGCACAGCCAAATCGACCAACACATCAAAGCCAGTCAGCACCAATAAAACCAGCAAACTTCATCAATATTATTTAAAAGGTTCACTAACCCAATGGGCCATCAATAAAGACTATAAGTTGGAACGAATACGGTCAAAGCAGTATGCCACCGCCGCCAATCTCACCAAAGGCGAGACTGTGCAGTGGTTATTTTCAGCCGAGGATGCCTCACAACCAAAAGGCAATTGCGGTTATCTTGACGCCAAAGATCAACAGTTAAAACTCGATAAAAAAGTCAAAGCCAGCTGTAACAACATTGTTCTACAAAATTTTTCATTTACCCCGCAAAGCACTGGCATGTATGAGTTTTTTATCGACTTTGCACGCCCTAGCGTGCCTATGGTGTATGTACGGCGGGTTTATTGATGGCTTGAGCGGCGTCTCGCCGCGAATAGATTTGCGTAAATCCACATTAATGGTGCGCCAAGCTGTTGAAAAAGTCCAATTTGACCGTAGGATGGGTAGAGCCTAAGGCGAAACCCATCAGAACCTGGTAATAAATGGCGATTTTACGGCTATTTCTGACACCAATGATGGGTTTCGCTCCGCTCTGCACCATCCTACGACGATTAAATCAACAGCCTCGCCCAGTGCGCACCCCAATGTCATTAAGTTAGCCATATCGGACACTTAAGTTCCAGCTTAAGTGTTCGTCGTAGAATGGGTGAACCCTATCAACCTTGGCCGAAGCCTTTGTTCTGATGGGTTGCACCTAGGCTCTCGAAAAACGCAACCCTTACAGCCCCATGAATCACCGGCTTTTGGATATTTACAGTAGGGTGCTTTTGCGTAGCAAAATGCGAGGTACGAGCAGCTGGGCGCACCATTAAGCCATTCGTCATCGTCAACCATGTTCCAGGTTGCTCTATGACGACGACAATGGTGCGCCAAGCTCCTCGTAACCTCGGATCGTGCTACGCACGAGCACCCTACGAGCCTGTATCGTTATCATTTGATGTAGCCAAATTATGGGATACAAAAATAAGCGAAACAGCCATTTTTCGACAGCCTAGGTTGCACCTATCCTACGGCGTATTAATCAAGCAGATCGCAAAACCAAAAGAAACACCCACCTCAGATGTATCTCCAGCTTGGATAGATTAGCCATATCAACGTCTGTATGATTTATATGGTATGTATACAGATTATTATTTGACTTATATTTTTAGCGTCATAAAATCCCGTTCTTTTTAATAGCAATACTAAAAGTACAATTCAAAATGACACCAGATAGAGAAATGCCAAATCTTTCAATCACAGAGTTGGTTCTAGCTGCAATTCGAAGTCAGCTAGCTTCACCAGAATTTACGGCCAGACATAGAACCAAAATCACTTACTTTACTCGCAAGGCCAAGTTATCTATGGAGCATATGGTTTTATTCATGCTGAATATGGTTAAAAGCTGCCAACAGATTGAACTTGATGATTTCTTTAAAATACTTAATGAGAATCAATATTCTATACGTGAAGTGACAGACTCCGCCTTTACTCAGGCCAGACAGAAGTTTTCCCATACCGCATTTATTGAGCTTAACCGACGCCTAGTGGATACTTTTTATCAATATGCTTCACCAAAGCTCTGGCATGGTTTTCGACTCTTGGCAATTGATGGCTCGATAGTAACCCTACCTAAAAGTGATAAGAAAAAACGGCTACTTGACTATTTTGGCACAACTTGTGAGCACTCAAAATGCCCGAATTTGAGGCTTTCTCAGTTATATGATGTATACAATAATATCACCCTTGACGTCAACGCCTCTATCATGGGGGTCGGGGAGCGTACTCTGGCCCGTGAGCACTTACAAAACAGTGCTAAAAAAGAAGATCTTGTGCTTTATGATCGAGGTTATCCGGCGTTTTGGTTGTTTGCTTATCATATGGAACAGGGGATTGATTTTTGTGCTCGTGTCTCAGTGACTTTCAATAAGCTTACCATTGGCTTTGTCGCCTCGGGGGAGAAGGAAGCCAACCTTTTATATATCCCCGCAAGCAGCCATAAAAAGGAAGCCAAAGCACGGGGCATCAGTACTGAACCCTTTATGGTCAGGTTTGTTCGAATCGAACTGCCTGACGGGGAAGTAGAGGTATTAATCACATCTGTGCTTGATAGCCAAACTTATCCTTATGGTTTATTTAAAGATTTATACCACCAACGTTGGTCTATTGAAGAAGATTACAAAACAGCGAAAAGTAAAATGGAACTTGAAAATTTCACGGGATTGACGGTTGGAGCCATTCAACAAGACATACACGCCAAGATACTGAGTAAAAATATCGTCGCGACCTCGATTTACGAAGCACAGCCAATGGTTGAAGCGCTATACGGACACAGAAAGCTGGAGTATCAAATTAACGAGTCGGCCACTCTGAGCAAATTTAAAGATTGCATGGTAATGATATTACTCAGCGCACAAAAGGCGGCAGAGTTCTGTGCAGTTATGTTGAAAGAAATAGCAATTAACGCTGGTGCGGTGAGGAAGGGGCGACAAAATAAGCGCGATAAAAATTTGCTTAAACGGAAGAAAGGCGGTCATTCTATGGCGTATAAACGGACTAAATAAGGAGAATATTATGTAACCCAAAATACACCGACCTAAATACTACTTTTATATGTGGTAGGCTTCGACTCGTCTCCTTCGAATAGATGCTTAGGTAATTCTCGACTTCTCACTGTTTTATATACCGATTTCAAATGGATGCAATCATTTTAGATATTCGCCCTTATCGTTTGTTGTGCTATTCACTTCCTAGTGTTTGTATCTGATATGGCTAACTTAATGACATTGGTGCGCACCCTACAGCCCCTTTTTCACTAGATACTGATAAGGCATTTGTTGGGTTTGCACTTTAACCAAGGTGTGATCCATAAAGCGGCAAAAACTGGGGATATCTCGGGCGGTGGAGGGATCGTCTGCGGTGATGGCGAGGGTTTCGCCATCGAGCATTTTTCTGACAATGCCACGGATCAGCATTACCGGCTCAGGACAACGTTTGCCCAGCGCATCAAGTTGATAATCGGCTTGCGAAAATGTCATGGTTGAGTCTTTTATGCACGAACCTCAATATTAGGATCTTCATCCAACATACCTCGTCGGTTAATAGTGATCAGCCGACCCTTTACTTTGAGCACGGCCAAATCACCATCTTCAGTATCCCTGAGAAAGGCCAGTTCACAACTTCCATGGCTATACTCGCCCAGCGCAAAATTCTGAGCACTGTTGAGCATTCTTAAAGTATCATCGGTCCGTAAGGCTTTTATTCGTTTTTCTATTGACATAATTACAACTACTACTTGTTACTGATTTAGATTATATTGCTTCAAACTAATCCACAACTGATTAAAAGTCAACCAGTTAGCGGTGTAATTCAAAGCGACCTTATTAATACTTCAAACAAACATTTTTTGCTTCGGTAAAAAACTTAAGGGCTTCAACGCCGCCTTCACGGCCGACACCAGAGCTTTTCATACCACCAAAAGGCACCCGTAAATCACGCAATAACCAGGTATTAATCCATACGATGCCAAAATCCAACTGTTTGGCCATTCGATGGCAACGCTTAACATCAGAACTCCATATCGTTGCCGCCAGACCATACTCATTACCATTGGCCAATAACAAAGCCTCTTCATCGGTATCAAATGGCTGGATAGTGGCCACTGGGCCAAATATCTCTTCTTGGTTGGTGCGATGATGAATGTTGAGCCCTTCAATCACCGTTGGGGCGATAAAAAAGCCGTTTTCACAACGCCCTTCTACCATCGTTCTACCGCCACCAGTAAGGCATTCACCGCCTTCTTTTTTCGCCAGTTCAATATAACCGAGTACCTTATCCATATGCGCCTGAGACACCACCGCGCCTTGCGCCGTACCTTCAGTTAGCGGATCACCCACTTTAAGCGCTTTGACTTTGGCGACAAAAGCATCACGGAATTTCTGGTAAATAGGCCGTTGCACATAAATACGTGAGCTACACAAACAAATCTGACCCTGATTGGCAAAAGACGATCTCACCACCTGAGCCACAGTGTTTTCAAAATCACAGTCGGCAAAGACCATCGCCGGGTTTTTGCCACCCAGTTCTAGCGACAGCTTTTTAAATTTAGGCGCTGCTATGCTGGCGATATGCGCACCAGTAGTGGTACCACCGGTAAAGCTGATGGCTTTGATTTTCGGATGACTGACAATCGCATTGCCCACTTTATGGCCCAAGCCATGTAAAATGTTCAACACCCCTTTGGGAAAGTTGATGCGCTCGCAAATCTGTGACAACAAATAAGCCGTCATCGGGGTCACTTCTGAGGGTTTGGCCACCACACAGTTGCCTGCTGCCAGCGCTGGTGCGATTTTCCAAGTAAATAAATACAGCGGTAAATTCCATGGTGAAATACAACCGACAATGCCAATCGGATCACGCAAGGTAAAGTTAATCGCATCATCACCCGTACTGTGGCTTTCACTCGAAAACTGAGTGATGGCATGAGCAAAAAAGCGAATATTGGCAGAGCCTCGTGGAATATCCACGGTTTTGGCCAACGATAAAGGTTTACCATTGTCAATCGACTCCGCTTTGGCCAAGGCATCAGCCTCGGCTTCAATGGCATTGGCCAAACGTTCTAAATGCGCTGCACGCAACTCAGTAGACATAGCCGACCACATCGGAAAAGCCTTATCTGCCGCTTCAACGGCCAGTTGCACGTCATCTTCAGTAGAATCGGGGATTAACGAGTAGACCTCGCCAACCGCCGGATCAACATTATCAAGATATTCGCCACATTTAGGCGCAACTAAAACACCATCGATATAATTCGCAATTTTTTTCATCACCAACCTCTACAAACTACTGGTTCTGCCACCATCTACCGGCAAGTTAATACCGTTGATATAAGCCGCTGCCGGAGAAGCCAAAAAGGCCACCACATTGGCAAATTCATGGGCTTCACCAAAGCGATTCATCGGAATGGTGGATTTTTCATTAATCGTCGCTTGCTCAAGAGAGATATTCTGTTTTTTCGCTTTACCGGCAATAATCGCATCCAATCGCGCAGTATTTGTCGCCCCTGGCAACACATTATTGACCGTAATATTGAATTGTCCCAGCTCATTGGCCATGGTTTTTGCCCAACTGGCCACAGCACCACGAATGGTATTAGAAACGCCAAGGTTATTTAACGGCTGCTTCACCGAGGTAGAAATAACATTGATAATTCGACCATAACCCGCCGCTTTCATACCCGGCAATAAAGCTTTGCTAAGATTATGGTTATTAACCAAATGCTGGTTAAAAGCGGCCAAGAACGCGTCGCTATCAGCAGTATTGGCAGGACCTGGCGTTGGACCGCCGGTGTTATTGATCAAAATTTCAAACTGAGAAACCGTGCTCAAATGGGCATTAATCGACGCTTCAACTTCAGCTGGGTTACTAAAGTCAGCGGTGATCACATGGTGTTGTTGATTATTATCAGTGGCAAGTTGTGCTTTAACGTCATTCAGCGTCGCTTCATTACGCGCAAACAAAGTAACATTGGCACCAAGACTGGCTAGCTCCAGCGCAATCGCTTTACCCATGCCCTGAGAACTACCGCAAACCAATGCATTTTTACCGACTAAATTTAAATCCATAACACTTTTTCTCTTTCTTTCGTTAAACACGATTAATTTGCAGCTAAGCTAAAGCAAATCACCATGCGAAGCAATCAATAATAGCTAGTGCCCGTCTTGAAACGCAGTTTCAGGGCAATAGATATGCGGTATACGGATGTGCCGCCATTTCAATTTTTTGAAATGTAAGCGTAGTTTTACTTGCTTAAACGGTGTTCCTCCAGAAATCTCACATGGATGTGAGTTTTTGGACGATAATTAGTGCCCTACAGACTGGCTGTTCGGCCACCATCAACGGGTAAGTTAATGCCACTGATATAACCTGCCGCTGGCGACGCTAAAAAGGCCACCGCATTGGCAAACTCACTACTTTCACCAAAACGTTGCATCGGGATCACCGACTTGACGTTAGCGGTAACTTCATCGACCGAAAGGTTCGATTCTTTGGCTTTACCAGCAATAAAGCTTTCTAAACGCGCCGTTTTAGTGGCACCAGGCAACACATTGTTGACGGTAATATTATACTGACCCAATTCATTTGCCATGGTTTTGGCCCAACTGGCCACTGCACTACGCGCCGCGTTTGAGGCACCCAGTTTTTGTTGTGGCTCTTTTACCGCAGTAGAAATCACATTAATGATGCGACCGTAACCCGCTTCTTTCATTCCAGGGATCACCGCTTGGCTTAAATTGTGATTATTGACCAGATGCTGATTAAACACCTCGATAAAGTCTTCACTAGGCGCGGTATGGGCAACTTTCAGTGCCGGGCCACCGGTATTATTGACCAAAATTTCAAACTGAGGCACCTCATTAAGATGCGCCGCAATGGCCTCTTTTACTTGGGCTGTATCACCAAAATCAGCCACCAGAATATGATGTTGTTGACCATCAGCTGTCGCCAACTCGGATTTTACCGCATTTAATGTGGCTTCATTGCGAGCAAACAAGGTCACACCAGCCCCCATATCGGCCAACTCAATTGCAATAGCCTTACCCATGCCTTGGCTGCTACCACAAACCAACGCATTTTTCCCGATTAGATTTAAATTCATCATCATATTCTCATAGAAATTTTCAGCCGGGTACGGTAAAGCAAAACGCGCATAAACTCAAGTCCAATCTATGAGCACTTAGTATACAATCCGTGCAAAAATGGCGTAACCTGGTACAGGCTAGAGAGGTACACAAATGTGTTGTGGTTTGAACTTATTGAAATATAACCAAAGTTTCACTCGCCAACCGCTGTTGTACTTAACACCAAAAGCAAACAACAATGTTTTTCTCGAAGGGCACTATCTATAAGGTAATTCCAAGGCTGAACACAGATAGTACATATAAGCATCAGCAGATTGAAAATACTCACTGCAAAGTTGGGCAACATCGTCGCGTTTAATCGCATCAGGTTCAAGATTGGCAATGGCGATGAAGTCTTTGCGTTTAAGATCTTCTAACTGCGGATGATCAGCGGTAAAACCACGCGGTGGGCGTTTAAGGCTTTCACCACCGAGGGTGAAACGGCTGGCGAATTCACTGGCCTCTTTGGCTTTTAACCAGGCGCGGGGATTTTCGTCGATAAAGCTACGGATTTTGGCCAATGCTGGACCATCGGGACGCCAAATACCTGCGCCAACAAAACATTCCGTTTCGCTGATATGCAGATAAAATCCCGGTGCGTGCACATCTTTGCCCATAAAATGACGAAACTGAATGCCAATATTGGTTTTATAGGGGGTTTTATCTTTGCTGAATCGGGCATCGCGGTAAACCCGCATCAACGAACCGCCGACTTTTTTTGGCGTCGCTAAAAAGCGACTCGAAATATCGTTCAACAATGGCTGCATCTGAGTAATAAATTCTAGTGCCGGTTCACGCACTTTGGCTTCGTAGTCTGGTTTATGCTCGTTAAACCACTCACGATTGTTATTGGCGTTGAGTAAACGTAAAAATTCAAAGGTTTGATCAGAAAACATCTTTTGCCCCGGCTGGTTTGGATTCGATTGATTTAAGTGCAAGGGTTATCAATATGGGCGAGTTCAACTCATATCAACCCAGGTATCCGGAATATTATCCTCTATCAACTCAGTCATACTGACGCTGGTGATATTGTGTTCTCGGCCCACTTCATAAGCAAACTCTGACGCCTGATTGGTACGCGCAATAATCATCGCTTCAGGGTATTTCGACCTTAACCAAATCGCCGTTCTGAGATTCGCCCGTTCAGCCCCAGTGCCAAGAATAATAACCGCCGCACTGGCATTTAAGTCAATGCGCTGTTGCAGCTGCTTCCACACCCTAGGATGAGAGATATCGCCCTCAAACACTGAACGCTTATATTGGCCAGTGTAGCTCAACTGCTCATCGGCCACCATCACTCGCCTTTTGGCATCAACATCAATGATCGCCACAGACTCAATTTCATTTAACGCATGTTTATGTAGCTCTTCAAGAATGGTTTGACCAAAACGACCAAAACCCGCCACAATCACCAAATCTCTGGGCGCAGTATGATGAAAATGTTCAATTAAATGGCTTTTAACCAACCCTGAGGCGGCCAAATGATAAGAGTTAAACGGATGGCATAACTGAGCCACATGAGAGTTTTCCATCGAGCGCATAAAACGTAAGTCTTCACAATGGATCACAATCTGATTTTTCATCTCAGGGGCAATTTTAATGATTCGATGCGCAGCTTCATAACTTTGAAAACTGTTATTGCCCATCACCAGCACTTTATGGGCCCGGTCAATATGCAAATGCTGCAAAAAATAGTCATGAGTGATATCACCAATCAAGATCAACACTTTGAATAGCTGTTTCAGCTCCTCTTCTTTCACGGCATCAAGGGCATTGTCGATCACAACAATCGGCACTTTTGGATGTTTCTGGCGTAATATTTTCAGGTAACTCATGGTTAAATCACCGGTACCTACAACGATAATATGATTTTTAATCTTCTTCAATTGCCAGTGTTTCGGAGCTAAAGCACGAAATATCGCTTCAACCAACGCAGAAGCAGCAATAAATGGCGAACCCAGATAAGCAAGCCACAATAAACAACGGCCCCAAAACGGCCCGCCAACAGGAGTGCCTAAATCCATTCCGCCCATCAAAAATAGACCGACACAATAATAAGCTTTAGTGAGTAAATCAGCCTCAACCACCGAAGGTCGCTCACTCATCGAAACGCCCATCACTAAGCCAATAAAACCACAAAAAAACAGCATAACGGCAGCGAAACTACGCCAACCTAAACGAAAAAACAGATTTTGATTAAATATCATAAGCAATGAACGGGTCAGATAAACGCCAGTGTAAGCGCATTCTAACCGACATAGCGTAATTAACAATTGGCAATTGAGATTTTAAAGCACAAAAATGGCACTTACAGCGGGATTTGGCTATAGTTTATGCATATCCCCAGTAAAGAAGCATAAGGCCATGAGTAAATTACAACCTGTCGTTGCAGCAAAACAACCTATTGCAGTAGAAGTCGAACAAGGCCGATCGTATTTATGGTGCACTTGCGGTCAAAGCAAAAGGCAACCTTGGTGTGACGGTTCCCATGGCGGCACCGGTTTCACCCCGCTACCCTATACCGCTAAACAGAGCAAAACCGTGTTTTTCTGCGCCTGCAAACAAAGCAAAAATCCACCGCTGTGTGATGGTGCCCACAATAAATTGTAGGCCCAAATACCTCAGTCATAACCCATTGATGACACCTTATCAGAGCACCACCTTATGCGTAAAATTTTAATCTTCGGCAATTCTGGGTCGGGTAAATCGACCCTCGCCAAAGTACTCGCCAGCAGCCTTCAATTGGCCCACCTTGACTTAGACCCACTGGCCTGGTTACCCATGGCCCCAGGTAAAAAAACACCACCAGGGCGAATGCCATTAAGCCAATCCGCTGAACAGATCAAAACCTTTACCAACGCTAATGCACAATGGGTCATCGAAGGTTGTTATACCGACCTACTCGACATCACCAGCGCTGAGGCTAACGAGATTATTTTTCTCAACTTGGAGCCACAGGACTGCATCAGCAATGCCAAAGAACGCCCCTGGGAGCCACATAAATACGACTCCAAAGCCGCACAAGACAGTAACTTGCCCATGCTGATTGATTGGATAAACCAATATGTTCACCGAGAGGACGTATGCTCCCGGTCGGCACATCTGCAATTTTATCAATCATTTAGCGGCTTAAAGACCATGCGAACCAGCAACAGTTAAAACTAACGTAACGTACACATGTAATTATTATCGGCTGAGGGTTTTATTACTGCGCAACTTCATCAAACCAATATCCACTAACGCATTGATGTTGGTCTTATTTTTACAATCGAGCCAAGTGAGATCACATCCCGCAGATATCAACTCTACCACCGAATCGCGATACACTTTGGCAAAGGCTTTACTCTGCACAAACGTGCCAGTATCACGAGGCCCATCTGTCGTCGAAGGTGCCTCGGCCGGATCGCCAAACTGCAAATATTGCGGGCTTTGCTGCAAATTATTGCTAATTTTTGTCAGGTTTTTACCCCGTGGCGAAGTCGATCCCCTTTCCCACTGCTGAACCGCCTGCGCCGACACGCCTACCAAACGCGATAACTCCGACTGATTTAGCGCCAAATTTAATCGCGCCACTTCAATTCGCTTACCCATCGCTTTTTTATCTTCTATGACCTTGTCTGCCATCTGCTTTATCATCTCGTCTTCATTTCTATCCATCATAATCACCTTTAGTGCTGTTCTTGTATAATCACCTGTTATCTTAGACCAACTTATACAAGATTAACAGATAATATAATAATAACTTACAGAATAGTGAATATTCTCAGCACAAAGAGTGACAACAGACGCAATATTGACAAAGTACGACCTGAAATAACCAACGCTGGTATTCATTGACACACAACAGTGCAACCATTTGGGCAACGGTGAATAATAAAAACGACAGTCGTAGTGAATTTTGCTTGTATTATAAGCAACTCTCCTTTATTGTAGCGAGCAGTTCAATATGGTTGAGTGATACTGTAAATGACTAAACGATTAATAAACAAACAATCCCAACAGATAAGAAGGAGAAGCAGATGAACTACCTAGCAATGGCGATGATTATTTTTGTGTCGGTTGGCTTGACCAAGCTATTTTACTTGGCGATAACCTTCAAACCAGAGTCTGATAACAACCCTGATCATCAAGGTAACAACAATACCAACCACGACTCAGGGCAAAACGACGCCAGCCAAAAAGCACCTTGTGACTTTTGTCGTTCTCACCATTTAATTATGGAGCGGGCCAACATTGATAATATGACCAATGATATGAATCAATATCAGGCTATAGAAGAGTGGAAAGCGCGGATCGCGCAATATAAAGCAGACTTTATCGACCCAGCCGTAAATGCTCCATCAAGGTTTGACAATACCGCCGACAGCAATATTATACCGCTTAAAAAGCGTCAATAAGTGGCGTCATAGCAGGCTTAGAAGGCTTAGCATTCTTCGAGAAAATCGAAATACGCCATCTCGTTTTGCGACGCTTCTTTAAATAAGCGACGTTTTTCTTTATGTCTTTCGATTTCTCGCCAACGACGTTTATTATCACGCTTTTTTTTCACCGGGGTAAAATCATCGTCGTAAAAATCTGCACCGTTATCTTCATCATCAAAGTCAGTCATCATCACACCTTTATTCTTTTCATTAGTCTCTTATTGAAACTGAATAATAAGTCGGTTTTATGACCATTTTTTGACAAAATAAAAATATTGTTTAGAGCATTTACGCAAGTCACCTAATTGTGTTTATTTTAAGTTTCCAGCTTATTGACATAGGCCAATTATTGGCCTAAGCTGTTTGATGTACCTTGGTTTTAGGCGGGTGGGACAAACCACGCGCCGCCACCCATCACAACAGACTGGCAAGTAAAGAGACCCCAATCGCCAGCCAGCACACCGTCATTGCAGTTTCAGTCAATAACTCTGATGTCCACGGTGGTGCAAAAACACGGAGAAGGACAATGTCACATCCATTACGATTCAAGCGCACGTTGACTGCGCTTGTACTTGCGTCCAGCAGTATAATGCTTCCCGCACACGCAGAAATGAACTCAACTCAAAAAACAACCCAGCCACCAGCAATCTATTACGGACCATCCTCATATGCCCAACTAGATTTATCCACCAATCCATCGAGGCTTTTAACGGCGAGCGAATCGTCTCCCATCAGTCGTTTTATTTTGAATCAAAAAGCCAGTACGGCCAGTTATTCAGCCAGTTCTCACGCTTGGACGTTGCAATCAGACGACGCACTCACTTTTACCATCACCCTAAAAGAACTGACAAAAATTCAATTGATTTTATCAGCGAAATCAGGAACAACCCTACAGCAAGAAGGCAGCTGTAAACTATTGGTCAGTGTTAACAAGCCGAATTTTATGGCGATATTAGATGTTGAGATCACCCGAGAATCTCCCGAGGTTTTTCTCAGTATTCCGCAAGAATCGCTGAATACCGACACTAATACCATTATCGTGACCGCAGAGCCGGGGGAGAAATCTTGCCTGCCCTATCTGGTGAATATGGCCGCGGTTATTTCGCCACAAATTTATGTTCAGCAACATCCGCCAGAGCCGCCTGAGCAATCTCAATATCTTGGTCATCGGTCTGCCAGTTACTCAGCGCCGCACGAATAATTTTTTTGCCCTGCCATACCCCAGGGCTCAAAAATAAACGGCCATCGCGATTAATATTCGCTAGGGTTTGGGTGGTCAAAGCATCATGTTCAGCCGCGGCTAAATCTGATGCTTTTGGCCGAAACAGCACCACATTAAGCTGGCACGGATAAACCAGTTCATAACCCTCTGATTGCTCAAGCCAATCAGCCAGTCGTTTGGCCATATCTACATTGCGCTTAATCCAGCCAGTAATACCCACCCGACCATACACCAATAATGACAACCATACTGGCAACGCCCGAAAACGGCGGGAATTTTCTATGCCCAATGACATAAAGTCAGGTTCATCACCCGAGCTTACAAGGTACGGTGCGGGCACGTCACAACTATCAAACAAATACTGACGCCGACGGGTCAGAAAAATACCGCAATCATAAGGCGTTTTGCCAACCAGCATAGTGTCAGCATGACCACCGCCATTCGTTGTTATGAACATCTTGAAAGCCTCGGTTATGTTAATGCTATAGCCAGCTCAGGGTTTTACGTTAAACAGCCGCCAAAAGCGGCGAAAAAACCTCAATTTAACCAATTTAACAGCGAAGTCACCACTTTGGCCGAGGCCGATTTTTTACGTTTCAACCCCGCACCGAGTCATCTGAATCAAACTTTTGGTACCGCTCAATTAAGCCCAGAGCTGATACCAACAGCGATATTACAACGCTGCATCAACCGTGCATTGCGCACCGAAGATGCTCAGCATTTTCTCTATGGAAATCCCCAAGGCAGCGAAGGATTATGTGAGGCATTAGCCAACCATTTCTCACAACAAGGATTGGGCTTACAGTCGCAGCAGCTGATGATCACCAATGGTTGTATCGACGCCGTCGCGCTGGCACTAGAGGCCACCACAGAACCTGATGATGTGGTCGCCGTCACTTCACCTTGTTTCAACGGCCTGTTGCAACTTTTGGCATTGATGAAACGCCGAGTGATTGAACTGCCCAGCACCCCCGACTGATTAGATGTCGCACAGCTTGAACAACTCGCTCAACAAGGGGTGATTAAAGCGTGTTTAATCACCGCCAATCATCAAAACCCGTCAGGGCACTCGCTTAAAGTCGAACAAAAACAATGGTTGGCCGAGTTTGCTGCACAATTTGAAATCCCAATTATAGAAGATGATGTGTTTGGTGAATTGACCCATCAGGGGCCGATGCCTTTGCCCATCAAAGCGTGGGATACTCAAGGGTGGGTGATTTGGTGCAGTGCGATTTCAAAAACCTCGGCACCGGGTTTACGACTGGGCTGGTGCCAACCGGGACGTTTTCTGACTGCAATGGTTAAACAGCGCTATTTACGGAGTTTTGGCATCAATCAACCATTACAAGCCGGGTTGGCAGAGTTTATCAACAGCGGCCAATATGCCAAACATATTAAGCAAGTTAAGCGCAGATTGCAGCAAAATGTACTTGATTATCACCAGTGTTTAACCGCCAATCTGCCGCCTAATGCCACCGTTTCAAATCCAAGCGGCGGTTTGGTGATGTGGATTCGAGTACCCGGACTTGATAGCCAAAAACTGGTCACAGCGGCGGCTGAACATGATATTAGCCTTCGTCCGGGTACTGTGTTCAGCAGCCGCAACTTATACCCCGATCACTTTCGGATTAATATCGGCTGGCCGCTTGATGTGCAACTTAAAAAGCAGTTGGTTTTGTTGTGTCGGTTGGTGGTGGGATTGGTGTAGGGTAGTGGGAGCGTCGTCCCGACGCGAATGTTGACGAAGTCAACACAATTGCCGGATTACTGGACAGTAAAAACACAGCCGTTACAACATTATTGACACGGCCAATTATTGCGATTAATGTTATATCTCCATCAGAAATAACAGCGGTTATTATGCTACCGAAACTCACAAACACTGGACCACAAAAAGATCCTTTAATTGAACCTGTCAGGCAAAAGAAACAATATCAATTAGCAAACTTATTGGCTCAATGCGACCCTAATAAACCAATACCTGAAACGTTAGTACAATGGGACAGTGCTCAGTTGGTGGGGAATGAAGATAGCTTTTTAAGGATGGATGAAACCTAGGGTGTCAAATTTTACCAACTACTGGACATTACAGCTTCCAATATTTGGCTTTATGATCTACCTGATTTATACGCCGTAGGATGGGTTGGTCCGACATATCGGAAACCCATTAAGGTTGCCGAAACCTTTGGTTTTGATGGGTTGCACCCATCCTACGGTATACCCACATAATTAACGATTACGATGACTCATCTTTCTTTTCTTGTGCCAACACCCGCTGCCCCTCATCATACAACTGATCAGCAAGGGCTTGTGTACTGACAACTATTGATGGTTCAGTCTCTGGCCAGTCGGCTAAAGTACGGCTGACAATACTACTGGGTGACCAGGGTTGTGGTTTTAATATTTGTAAATCGTCAATTAAACCTACCCGCTCTGGTTCTGATAAACCTTCGGGGAAAGCAAAATCTAAGATGGCGTGATCATCGTCTAACCATTCGTTCAATGCCAACCATGAAGCGCGGGATTGAGTGGTTAATGGTATGCCCTGTTGATCAAATAAGCCTAAGTGCTTGGGTAAAGGCTCTTTTGGATTAAGGCCGACTTTGCTAGTGCCAAGTTCATTGTTGCTTTGTTTGTCGAACCAGGTTCTGGCGCGGCAGTGGAGCATGAATAAGGTGGCTATTTCTGCTAGTTTATGGTGTTTTGACACCAATATAGACTCAAAATCATTAAAAAAGTTTTTTTCTTTTAAAGAGGTATTATATCTAGAAGTAATAGAATCGATAATTTTGACATCTATAGCACTGTATGAAAGACCACAAAAAATATCAAATAGGTATTTTGACATCAAATTCAGTTCTTTAAAACTAAAAACAACCTTTATAGGTTCAAAGTTCGGAATTTCGTTTAATTTATTAACAAACGTATCTATACCCAAATAATCCGTTACGTTACTCATTTGAATGAATAGGTGAAACAATCTAATTCGATTTGCTTTGATACATTGTTTTTGAGCTGTCAATCCCAAAATATCAATAGAATAATCAGAGGCCTCTACGAATTCTCTACAGATTAGCATCCAATCTAAAGGTAGCTTTTCGTTTAGCTGAGCACTAATCGTTGGTGAATGGCTTCCTATTCTGGATAGTGAACATATGGAATCGGTTAATCTGGGTATATTATCTTTATCTCTTACAAACCATAGTGATTGCTTGTTTATCCAATTAACAAGAGGTCCAACAGCACTGTCACACAATCCTAATTGTGCTGGATTCTTATCGTTTATATACAACCATTTTGTTGCATCCATTAATGAAAAAATCATACTATTTTGAGTATCTTTTGAATTTAACCAAGCATCTTTAGTTTGACTAAACCAACCCTCAATATCTTGCTCGCCAAAAAAACCCTCTGGCATTGACTTTGATGCGATACCGGACAAATACTCAGGCACATTATCAGCGTTTATCAAAGCCAATAATAAATCCTTATAATTAGCCGACACTGGCTCTAATTGTTGTAGTTTATTAGCAACTCGATCATCCCGATGAATCAAACATGCCATCAAAATAAGCGGTAACCAATCTAACCGCTGTTGATCTGTAAAACGCAACTCTTTGCCACAATAGGCGGTGAGTAAAAGCTTTGCCTGTGAGAGTTTGGTGATGTCTAATTCTGCCAGTATTTCAAAATGGGCAGTGGCCTGACTCTGCTGGCCCTGAGCCGAATGAATGGTTAAAAATAATAACGCGATTTCATCCCAGCCGGGGTTATCTAAATGAACAAGCAACTGACTTTCAACTTCTGAGGTAAATCGTTTAAAACCTTTGCTGGTACATAAACCATGCAAATATTCGGCGCAAAGATATTCCTGAAAACTTAAGTGAGAAAACTGAATTTGCTGTTCAGCAGGTTCGATCAATAACCCTGCAGGATGTAAATAATAATTGAGTAAATCCGCTGCATCTTCGACCTGAATATGCACAAAGGCATTTTTTTGCTCTGTTAACAATGTTTGCAACTCAAGCAACATCTCTTGTTTTGACCAAATAACTTGTCGATCAATATCATCATCTTTATTATCTACGCTGCGCATTTGACTGCGCCAAGCTAAATAACCTAATGCCCGTCTGACTTCTTTATCATTCCAGCTGGGAATAGGTTTGCCTTCTTTTGTATTAGTTAAACGTTTATGTTGGGTTTGGCGCACTAAATACAGGTCGATAATACGTTCATATAAATTCGCTCTGCCATGAGGCATGGCGGTGTCGTTGATATGCACCAGCGACATTAACGTTAAAAATATTGGCCGACGAGCAAGGTTTAATAAATAACTACGTTGTGGGTCTCTCAACGCCTGATCAAATTGTGTTATACCTTGCTCTCTTAAGTTTTTCCACTCATCGCTGACTCGGTAAATTTGTTCGATAAAGTGATTTATTTCTTTCCAGCTAAAGGGTTGGACGTAAGATATATTGAAGGGAACAAAAGTACCACCACGATCCCCCTCTGGACCCATAATAAACACACTCACTTGAAAGTCAACAAACCCCGTAGGTCGCCCGGTTAATACCACTCGGTGTCCTTGCTCTATAGCTTCTTCAACAAAACCTATAATAATTTCGCGCTGTTCTCCACCAACTTCGTCTATACCATCAAAAATAATCAACAACGGTATATTATCGCCTTGTGGGTCAACGCTTTGTTTTAACTGTTCAATATCCAACCGATGTTTGCCATAACGGCTTTTATCTTGTACTTCTTCCCACGCTTTTTGCCACCAGGTGTTTAGTAACTCGTCAAAGCTTTCGACTTGCATCAGTTCTTGTTGATAGTTTCGTAAAATCAATGGCACTGGTAATACGCTTTGAGATTTCTTGAAGCCCAACTCTTCGTTTTGCTCAAACATATCTCCAATTAGCTTTGTACGAAATTCGCTATTCTTTTGATAGCACAACTCATAAATCAATGCTTGAGTGAGGGTGGTTTTGCCACTGCCGGGCCGACCAGAGATCACAGTGATCCGCTCACTAGCAATAATATCCCTAGCATCTTCACCTAGCGAAGTTTCTTCATCAACCTTATCTGGTGAGCCAATTGATTGCTCTTCTCTGTCTTTCTTATCTAATCGAATCGGCACATAGATTTTACTTAAACTAACCCTGTCTTGACCCTCCTGGGTGGTCATTAAGTTAATGCTACCAAAGCGTTGGGCTAACCAGCGGGTATAATCACCTCTAGCGCTGATCCGGTTATTTTTCGCCAAATTGCTGTTATCTATGGTCATGATTTGTCCTTAGCAGGAACTGTGCTGAAAAAGTAATTTATATTCAATTGCTCTGGGGTAAAAGCTTCTTTTAACAGCTGCTTTAAATATTCATCAGATCTTTTCCGATCCTGACGTTGCAAAAATTGATCAACCGCACTGTCAATGGATTCTGAACCATGTTTGTCTTTATCATCTTCGTTGTCACTATTGTGATCGAGCACATGACTAAAAGCACGATAGAACATATCCCGCAATAATCGCTGACCTTCTTCTGCGGCTTCTATTGCACCTGTGTTGTTTAGCACATCGAGTAAATGGATAAACGACTCCGGCTGACGCTCTAAAATACGATAAACCGCGCCATGATATAACCTTAAATACTGAAAGATTAAAAACCGTTGGGCAATATAATCATCGCTGACCCAGCTAGACACATTTAATACCTGCCACATGGTGCAAAATGAATTGGTGAAGTTTTTCACTTTTCGCGGATTGGGTTCACAAAGTTTCTCAATATGTATGGCCAATTGCTCGCTATAAGGTTTGATATCGTCATGAGTGTCGAGCTGATTTTTAATGGTTTCGATGATTTTATCTTTGGCGGGCAGCGGCACAAATATTCGGCTTTGAAACAGTTTTTCTAAATATTCACGATTCACCTCATCGCCACGAGGCCAATGATGGCGTAAGGCACCAAGCACCGCAGATTCATCAATGCCCAATACAAATACACATTTACTGCAACTTAAATATAGCTTAATGGCTTCTAATAACCGTACCACCTGCTCGCCTTCGCAGCGATCTAGGTCATCAATAAAAATCACCAGTTTGGCATCTGGGTCATCCTCATCACTATCATCGGCATCGTTACTGACATTCAACACAGTTTGCACTGCATCTTCGAACAATAAGTGAAAGCGCTGACCATCGCTTAAGGCCATGACATCGGGTTCGGCTTGTTGCCACGCTTCTTTAACCGCTTTGCTGGTACCGGATGCGACATTGACATTCTTTTGAAATGTAAACGTGGCGGCGGCATCAATGCCTTTTTCGAGCAGTGCTAATGCGGCCAATGCTCCACGTCGGTTAAACGTGCTCATTTCATCTTTGAGTTGTTGCCAGTGGGTAAACTGCGAACGTATTTCTTTAAGTAAAGCCAGCAGGGGATTGGTTTCATTTTGATATTGCCACGGCGAATACCAAACACAACGGAGTTTTTTGATTCTGTCGCTGTCAAACAGGTTATTTTGATGTTGCTCTAATTCGGTTTTAGCCGCTTCATCAAAATGTTCAGTTTTTGGCGTATCTAATAACACCGATTGGCTGAGCGGTTGGCCGCCCATTAAAAAGTAGCTGCGTTTTAAAATACTGGTTTTACCCGAACCCCATTTGCCAATCACTCCGATAGTAAAAGGTGGTTCAACTGCTAATGCAATGTTCACCACCTGATCAGCAGCATTAGATAAACCAAGCGTATCGTTCAGGGTCCATTGATCACTCTGATATTGCTTCATTTTTTATTCGCTTTTGATTTGGGGGCCGGAGATTCTTAGCATAATGTAAATGCCCGAGATTGGCTATAACCTGTTGAATTTAATCAAAAGCATTTACGGGTTATCAGGTATGCGGTATTGATGCTATTGGATTAAACGCAAATCAGCTATAATCACCACACTTGTCAAGGCTTTGCCCACTCATAGACTCACCATCATGAATCGCTTTTTTAATACCGCAGGTCCGGTAAAATCTGATATCCATTACCAGATTGACCCGCTTACGCGTCTTGATTGGGCTGAAGTGCAAATGTTGATAGCACAACAAAAATATCTTGTCCTTCATGCGCCTCGCCAAACTGGTAAAACCACGACGCTGTTAGCAATGATGCAGGCCCTTAACCAGGCAGGTGACTATTCGGTATTATATGCCAATATTGAAGGCGCTCAGGTCGCCCGCAATGATATTGAACGTGGCATTAAGGCGGTTTGTCAGGCAATCGTCAGTCGGGCCACTGATCATGATATCGCGCCAGCACTAAAAGAAATCTACCAAAAACAAGTGATACATGAATCCGCTGAAAACGCCTTAACCAGTTTGCTAACGCAATGGGCCATGATAAGCGAAAAACCTTGTGTACTACTGCTTGATGAAGTTGATGCTTTGGTTGGCGATACTTTAATTTCTGTATTGCGACAAATCAGAGCAGGTTATGATCAACGCCCTCGTCGGTTTCCTGTCAGTATTGTATTATGCGGTGTTCGAGATGTTCGTGATTACAGAATTCACTCAGGCGGTGAAATTATTGCTGGTGGCAGCGCCTTTAATATCAAGTCAAAATCACTGAGAATGGGCAGTTTTAACCCAACAGAATTACGTTTGTTATTCCAACAACATACCGACACCACCGGACAACTATTTGATGAAACTCTTTTTGCAGCGCTTTGGCAAGATACTCAAGGTCAGCCTTGGTTGGTCAATGCGCTAGGTTATGAAATGGCCTGGGAAGCGAAAGAAAAACGTGATCGCACTCAGTCCATTGAACTGGAAGATTATAATGCCGCTCGTGAAAGATTGATTCAGTCTCGTTCTACCCATTTAGATCAACTCAGCGACAAACTCTCAGAACCACGAGTACATTCGGTAATAGCGCCGATGCTGGCCACTAACATCACCATGGTCAACGAAAATACACCGCTAGATGACCTGCAATATGTTGAGGACCTTGGTCTTATCACGCTAAAACCTCAACTACGTATCAGCAACCGTATCTATCAAGAAGTGATCCCCCGAGAGTTAACTTACCCAACGCAAATCAAAATCAGCCACCAACAAAGCTGGTATCTTGATGCTGATAACCATATTAATATGCCCAAGCTGCTGAGTGCTTTTCAGCAATTTTTTCGTGAAAATTCTCAGGTGTGGCTAGAGCGCTTTGATTATAAAGAAGCGGGACCTCAGTTGCTTATGCAGGCTTTTTTGCAGCGGATCGTTAATGGCGGGGGGCGAAGGGGTTCTCAAGCGAATGCCTGGAGCTTGTGTACCTCTGAGGTGGAGCCAAGGATGGCGACAGGGTGCGCCACAGGGACGTTTAGAACACAAAACTCAGACCAACCTTCACACTATTCTGGCCGCATAAACAGAGAATATGCTCTGGGCAGCACCCGTACTGATTTACTCATTGAATGGCCAACAACAGATAAGGGCTTTTATGGCCATGTACAACGCATCGTCATTGAGTTGAAAATTTTATATGGCGCTCTGGATACAGATATTAACAAAGGGTTGCGTCAGACAGCTGATTACGCGGACAAATTGGGCGCATCACAAGCCCATCTGATGATATTCAACCGCAGCCCTGATATGACTTGGCAAGATAAAATTTGGCAGCGTGAAGCGAATCATGAATCTCGAAAAATTACCGTGTGGGGTTGTTAAGCGCAGATCAGGCTAAGTAGGTTTTGAGCCGCCCTTATTTCAACTATTGGTTTGTCATTAGAAAAATAAATAACGGCTCTAACCTAACTTATACAACCCAATCAGGCTTAGTTCATCACTACCGCCACCAAACTACAGCGACCACCAAATGCACTAAGGGCCGGATCATCTGTAATGTACATATGTAACGGTTTTTTCGCCACATGTGCTGCCATCAATAACGCCAACGTATCCTTAAAGCCCTCACCGGTATTACGTGTGGCAATATAATTAGGATCACACGTCACCCCCTCGACAGAACCAAAACCACCGGTGACTTTTATTTCTAAATTGCCAGCCTGATGGCCAAGTGCAGTGACATTAATAATACCAATACTATCAAGCATGACCGATGTTAAAAGTACTGTGCCAGCATTAGCAGCACCAGTGCTCATCACCATAGCCATACCAACTACAGCTACACGTTTCATCCAACCAACAAATACTCTTTTCATACTAACTTCCTCTATTTATATTACTCTGCGTAGATACTGAAGCACAACGCCTAGCGATAGTAACAACTTCACTCTGAATTAGAGCATCTTGATGGTAAAGCAAGCTTATCCTAGACAAGTAGTGCAGCACCAGTTATCAGTATAACCCAGGATGACGTATCGCGGCAAAACTGGTTTATCGTTTGTCATTGCTAAAAGATTCCCATCAGGTAAAAAGTGTGACACAGTAGCGCCCTGCTCTGGTACAAAGGCAATGAAGCCATCTAGAGCATTAAATTAAGAAGGGGCAACATAGCCTCAATAATAATAATGACCACATTCGACCTCATGCAGTGATAACCATAAAACGTTATCTGGCCGGTGTAAAAACGAAGGTGTTTTTATGACTACGCAAGCCCAACACAACAAAACTCAAACCCAAACAAAGACCAAACCAAAAGTAACCGCTACCATCACCATAGGTTTGGTTGAAAGTGACCCCCAATTACGCGATACACTGCAAACTTACCTCAGTACACAAACAGAATTTAGTGTGCTGATCTGCGTCAGCTCTATCGAGCATTTCAAAACCCAACTATTTTATCTTAACGCCCCCGATGTGTTGGTAATGGGCTTTGATTTGCCCGGATTATCTGTGCTTGATGGTATTCGCTTGATTAAACAAGATAGCCCCAAAACCCAAGTGATGATGCTGACACCTTATCCTGATACCGACAGGATTTTTGCCGCGCTAACGGCCGGAGCCAACGGATACCTGCTAAAAAATACCAGTTTAAGCGACATCAAACACGCCATTATTGAACTGAACAGCGGCGGATCACCCATGTCACCCACCATTGCCCGCAAAGTGCTCAGCCACTTTCACCGCGAGACAACTAAGCCTACAATAATGCCTTCAACGAAACCCGCTGCTAATCCTGCTACATCACAGTTGCCAACATTAACCAAACGAGAACAGCAAATTGTCGATGCGTTGGTTGATGGGCTATCTTACAAACAAATTGCCCTGCGGTTGTCTATCGGACTGGAGACCGTTCGCCACCATATCAAAAACGTTTATGCCAAGTTTCATGTCCATTCTAAATCCCAGGTGATCGCCAAGGTTATCAGCGCGGGGGGATACCTTCCTAAGGTTTAACTCACTATTTTTTCCATCAGATCCCCCTTTTATGGGATAGGCAGAGCCAAAACTTGTTGTTAGAGTACTTCCCATCTGGTCAGAGGTCTAAGCTCAGAGGACATATGAGTTTGTATCTATGGCACCAGTTCGGCAAATAAACGTAACTGTTCAGCGTGCTTAGATTTCGCTTCAGAACAAGGCCTTAACTTAGCGGAAAGAGTCGCACGGAAAATAGGCGCATATAGGTCATATGTAACTGTTTGAGTACGAGAATAACGCCGTTATGATGCGAAAGATGAGTGCGATGAATAGTGACGAAATATCTAACACAAGAGACTTACAAACAATGACAAATAAAAAACACACATTCAACCACGGCCACAACACGCCAAAATGGGCAACCAATGCAATTTTGGCAGGCATTATTGGCGCGTGTATGTTGGTGCCTGCAATGGCAGCCGATGGGCAAGTTGATGACGCTCAACAAGCACAAAACGTTAAAACAGCCCCGCAAAAAGAACGTAGCGGACAAAACCGCCTTTACCCAACCATTACACCCACCGCCTTACCAGCAAAAGGCACCAGCACAAACGCTGCAAGCAACTCACTAAGTACTTTGCTCAGTAATGGCACACCTTTAACGGGCCTTAATGGTGCCAGCGGATCTGAGAACTTCTACACACTAGAAGTACCAGCCGATGCCAGCAATTTGGTATTCACACTGTCTGGTGGCACTGGTGATGCTGACTTGTACATTTTGTTTGGTAGTGCACCCACCAGCAGTAATTACGATTGTCGACCATACGCCTCAGGCAATGAAGAAGTGTGTAATATCAGCAATATTCAGCCGGGCACTTACCATATTATGCTGCAAGCCTACGCTGCTTATGACAATCTTACCCTTGAAGCCAGTTTTCAGACCGGCGGCACGCCTCCAGCCCCGTTGGCACAATATCGAATTTCTGTTGCCGGAGACAGTATCACCAAAGCATTCTCAGCAGATTGCACCTCAAATTACTGGTGGTGGGACAGACTTTGTCCTGCTGGCGGTGATCAAGTGCATCATTCGTGGTTTGATGGCAGCAGCGCCAATGTCTTCAGTGTTTATGATCGTTATTTGGCATTAGACAGCACCACAGTGGCCAACCATGATGCCGCCATCAGTGGTGCTGAAATGCGCGGCGGTGACAATAACTTGGTGGTTCAGGCCAATAAAATCATCAATCAGCCAGAACAACCGAATCATGTCGAGGTGGTGCTTGGGGGTAATGATATTTGTAACCGGGGTTGTGTCGA
Source organism: Phenylobacterium sp. (assembly GCA_047617105.1). Classification (GTDB taxonomy): domain Bacteria; phylum Pseudomonadota; class Gammaproteobacteria; order Enterobacterales; family Alteromonadaceae; genus JABSOG01. Next base: position 29,651 of record JBLGCB010000029.1, read on the forward strand.
TGGCGTAGATTGTTCAGATCCGCTATATACCGATAGCGAGTGGCGTCAATCCGTTCAGGACGGGCTGGATGTGTTGATGGCAGGAATGCCTGCTGAAGGCTCGAGTATTTTACTTGGCGGTGTGCCGCGGGTGCAGGATATTCGTCAGGCGGGGTTGGATTTAGAAGCGCAAAACCCGGGTTCGGTTGACTGTCAGTATCTGTGGAGCAGCTATAATGTCTGTTCTATTGTGACTAATGGCGGCTCGTTTAATGGTGAATCGGTGCAACAGCGTCATGATGGCGTTGCAGCTGCTCAACAACGTTATAACGAAATCTTGGCCGAAGAAGCCGTAGCCTATAATAGCAATGCCAATGGCCGTAACCCCAACGGAATACGGGTCACCGCAGAATACGTTGATGAGTTTACGCCAACAGCTGGTACCTTCTCGTTTGGTGCTGAACATTTAAACGGTGGCGATTGCTTCCATCCCAATATTGCGACGCAAAATTTGATTAGCGAAATGTTGTGGAATGCCAATCCAGACAAGCCACAGTAACGCTCCAAGAACAATGTAATCGTTACATATAATCAAACATAAGCCCCGCTGGTTTACTCAACCAAGACAAGCGAGGCTTTTTTGTGCTTAGTCTGCGTTTAGGCTGTCATAAATCCATCCTCTTGGTTGTTGCTCCAAAAGCCAAACTGAGTTATGTTAATCATACTCCCAGAGAAGGCGACAGTTCAGGAACGGAAATAGAGGAATTATAATGGCGATAAAAAAGATAAAGAATGAAAAAGAATTATTAAAAAAAGCGCTAGAAGTGGGTCAGGCTTATGCCAAAAACCGTGGTTTTGCGTCATTTTTGGCGACTGATGCGTCTAAAGTAAAAATAGAATGTATCTATCGCTTATTGGTGAACGATAAAATGATCGTGGCATTACCAGAAGATCAAGAAAACGCGTTGAATATGAAACATAAATTGGCGGTTTGGATCTCTCATAAATTGCCTGAGGGGCATTCTTTGTTGCAGTAAAGTTCAGAGTACGTGGTTTCTATTAGGCAGTGTCTTTGACTGGCGAGTGGTTATACCTGCGCTGTGCTCCTGCACGCAGGTATTGATACATCCATGTATCAAAAAAAAGGTGAAACAATAAATAATCGTTTCACCTTTCAAAAGCAACATTCTAAAACAACAATCCTCAAACCAATATCTTGTTCAAGCTAACGCTGGCAAAACCCAGGCTAAACTCCAACTAAAATATAAGATATTGGCATACATCTTCCCTTTTCAAAGTTCCCATAGCGGAAATTCCTGACCACTCACACTCAGAGGCGAATAAAAATTTGCAGCAAGCCATATTTTTATTAGCCCACCCACGTGAATGTATCTAGTTTTCCATCCAACTACGAGAACCCGAAATTTCCGTCTATACTACTTCCATTGTCCCTTAATACGACTTCCTGCTTACAACATCCTATTACACCTTACTACTTCCTTCAAACAACGTCCTGTTTATGACTTCCCTCAAACAACGTCCTGTTTACGACTTCCTTCAAACAACGTCCTGTTTACGACTTCCCTCAAACAACGTCCTGTTTACGACTTCCCTGCTTATACCTTCAACTTAAGAACATCCTGTTGACGACTTCCTATTTACTACTTCCTTTAAACAACGTCCTGTTTACCACTTCCTTCAAACAACGTCCTGTTTACGACTTCCCTACTTATACCTTCAACTTAAGAACATCCTGTTGACGACTTCCTTCAAACAACGTCCTGTTTACGACTTCCTATTTACGACTTCCTTCTAACAACGTCCTGTTTACGACTTCCTTCTAACAACGTCCTGTTTACGACTTCCTTCTAACAACGTCCTGTTTACGACTTCCCTTTAACTTCTCAACTTGCTTTAAGTTGATGAGATGTATGATAGCGAGAATTAAAAATCAGCGTTATTAATTTATAGTCATATGCTGTCAATATATGGACCTTGTTAATTTTATGGTTTTATTTCAATAAGTTATAAAATTAGGACGGCATAATTATGCTAAAGTAAAAATGAATAATGACGGATTTTTAACAAAGCAATTTGGCTATCAGAGGCTAGGCGAGTGGGTACTTGCTGCCCCTGCTGTTTGTTAAACCTCACACTGAGAATTTTTTAGGGATCTTGTCGTCTGGCTGTACAGCTCCACTACGTAAGCTGTTGGTGACTGGCGGGTTGTTGACGCTGTTCCTTGCGACTACCACTGAGCCACAGAGAGCGCAGAGGCAACGCTGAGGAAAAGCGTTTTTACTTTTAGGTTATGGAGTGACAACAATGGCAAGTAGATATATAGTTTTTTGCTTTTCTCTGCGCGTTGCGCGTCCTCTGCGTGCTCTGTGACGACAGCCCGGTGTGACTCTGTGGTAGTCGACGAGAACAAAGCCCATATAAATCAATACAATAGCACTCTTAATACACCGACAAAATCCCCCGGCACCACCCCAAAGCACTCAGTGGTAAAAATTTCGAGCAAACAGCAGGGGAAGCAAGTACTTGCTGCTTTTTGTCTGCAAAAGCCGACAGACCAGCATTCACCGATCTCCAGGCGAAAAAAAAGGTGAAACAATCGTTTCACCTTTCAAAAACAACATTAAACTAAACATCCTGTTAAACAACAACCCTTTTCCAGAAACTCGCAGTGGACGTACCATTGATGTCAATAATCTGATCATCAGAGGCGAATAAAAATTTGCAGCAAGCCATATTTTTATTAACCCACTCTAATCCATGATACCAACTTCCCATCCAACCACGAGCTTCTGAACCTCCCTTAATACTTCACTCCCTATCCCTTTACACGCATTCCTGACATCCTATCTACAACTTCCCTACTTACACCATTAACTTAAGTACTTCCTATCTACAGCTTCCCTTTAAACAACGTCCTATCTACAACTTCCCTACTTACACCTTTAACTTAAGTACTTCCTATTTACAGCTTCCCTTTACACATCGTCCTATTTACAGCTTCCCTTTACACATCGTCCTATTTACAGCTTCCCTTTACACATCGTCCTATTTACAGCTTCCCTTTACACATCGTCCTATTTAC
>JBLGCB010000030.1:0-32669 GCA_047617105.1 Phenylobacterium sp.
GGTGAAATCAGTGATGGCTGCCGCCAGTAATTCTTTTGGGGTTGGCATGGTTTTGCTCCTTTTGCTTGGGTATGGGCATTATCCCAGCTCAATTTGCAAAAGTTGCGCTATCTCTTCGTAAGCTCACTAATTGATTATCTTGAGGTGGCAGAAGATGGTCGTTATTTGTTTGATAACGTGCCAATTTTATTGGGTCAGAACCGTTTTAAAATTATTTTATATGGTCCTCAGGGTGAGCAACAAGTGATTGAAGAGCAATTTACCGGCCATCAGTTGGAGCAAGAGGCTGGTCAGTGGACGCCGAGTTTTTCGTTCAGTCAGCCGAAAAAACGTGCTGACCCGCAAAATGGCCTCAATCTGAATGCCAAACTCAATTATGGTTTCAATGATACGCTTCAGGGCACTCTGGTCTGGAATCAAACCCAAAAACAACAATATTTCAACACCGCACTAACGGGGGTATGGCAGAACACCGTGTTTAATATCAGCGCTGCTATGGAGTCAGATAACCACAATTTTGCTTATCTGGCCGACTTACAATCGACCCTTTGGCATCACAACTGGAATTTTGGCTATCGCAAAATGGCCGGCATTCAAAGTCAAACCAGTGATGTGATCAACTTTAGTGTACTTGGCCATCAATCAATGTTTAGTGAGCAGGACAATTACTCACTGGCATTTAATTATTCCGATAGCCCAGAAAGCACGGCCTTTGCTATGACGGGTCAATACAGCGCCAACTTTAAACAACTTAATCTCAATAATCGCTTCGAAGCACAACAAAACCAACAAGGGTCCATTACCACCACCACGGCGACAGGCACCAGCAGTATCAGCGGTCGTATGGGTCAGCATCAACTGCGGCTTGAAAGTCGTTATCGGTTATGGCCTGAAACTGAAATAGAGACAGTCAGCGCCAGTTATGGCCATCGTTTTAAATCGGCGTATCTTAAGTTGCGAGGCAATCTAAGGCAAAATGAGGGCAATTCTGATATCAGTGCCCAATTGAGTTGGCGCTTCAACCATTTTCGTCTTGGTGCGCGATTATTGATTGATGAGCAAAAGAATATTAATGCAGGACTGACGTTTTCGATGTCGTTGGGGGTATTGCCTTCAAGCCTTTACTCACGCCTTTTCTCACGCCTTCACTACAGCCGAGATTCACTTAAACGCACAGCGACTATCAAAGCGATGGCTTTTATGGATGACAATCATAATGGCCTGTTTGACCGTAACGAAGCACCCGTTGCAGGGGTGTCTTTTAAAGGCAACGATAAGTGGACAGGCGCAAAGACCAATGCCCAAGGGGTGGTTTATTTGCCCCAGGCCAAAACGGCGAGCGCGCAGTATCTTGAATTTGATTCAGACTCACTGGATGACCCATTTTTAGCGGTTGATGAAAGCCGTTTTAACATTAAAACCCATGCTGGTGGATTAAATGAATTGTATTTTCCCATCTACCAAACCACCGAAATTGAAGGAGAAATCATTTTAAAAAAAACCACTGAAGGTCAAGCCAAAGCACAAGCGGCGGTGCCGTTATTATTGCTTGATTTACAGGGCCGCACGGTCAAGCGAGTATTGAGCGAATACGATGGTTTCTTTATCTTCGATGGGGTTAAACCCGGGCAATACCGCATTGTGGTTGAAAGTAAGTACTTACAACGAAAGGGCTTTAGTTTTCAGCAAACCGTCGCGGTGGATGCCAGTGATATCAACCAAGATTCTGACAGTATTGAGGTAGGGAGTTTGTTGATTGTGGTTGATAATAGGTAGTTGTTAATGTCAACAAACAGCCGCATTAAAAGACCCGCTGGGTTAAAAATGCGGCAGCCAAAATAGTTTTAGTCAGCAGATAAAAGGGATAAAAGTGACTGTCCCATCAGGCCCTGTCCCATCAGCCCCTGGTCCTTTTGAGTCTAAACAAGCCGAAAAAACCCACCTTGGCGGTAGACGACTGTTGCTGTTTGCGCGTTGACAACCAATCGATAATTGGGTCAAAGCGCAATAATCGTCCGAGCAAATACAGCCAAGGCAACACAAACCAGCGTTTACGTTGACGTGACCAGATTTGTTTCAGTGCGTGCTCTCTAGTTTCTTTATTCACCAACTCAAAGTGGGCGCTGCTCATCGGTGAAAAATAGCTCTTAAAAAAGGCGATTGGGCTGGTTAAGAATACCAAGCCATAATGGGGCATAACCCCTGCGAGTCTGGCCAGGTCATGACCATAAATAAAAGGTTCTACCAAGGTCGCTGTACGGCGACGATGATGAAAATAATCTTGCCAAAAATCAATGTCCTTTAATACCGCAGTCTCCATTTGTGCTTTATCTGGCAAACTCAATCGGTCACTGAGCACCTTAAAGGCATAGCGGCACTGCATTTCTGTCATTAATGGAATCGAACCGACGGTCGGACGAACAAAACCCAAAAACAACAGTGATGGGTCGTCTGGCTGAAAAATCATCTTGTAACGTTGATTCATCGGTGTGGTGGCCAAAGCTTTGGGTAAGAAAGGAAAAGTTGGCTGATAACCGGTGCACAAAATAATCCGGCTAAAGGTCTGTTCAGTACCATCGGTAAACTTGACACTTTGACCGCGACATTGGGCGATTTTGCCTTGGGCCGTGACTCGACCAGAATGAACAAACTCCACCGCATGACCGTTTTTATTGGCCATTGCGTGCATAAAAGGCACATTTTTGCGCCACGGCGTAATGCCATGGCCTTCAAAACCAAAAACGCTACCGGTTGACCCTAAGGCACATAACCATTTCATACCTGGCTTTGACTGGACAAACCGCAAACTGACTTCATCTCGTGCCGCGCCATCAAAGGCATATTCGCCCGGTTTACTGTTTGGCGATGGTGCCACTTTGCGAAAAAAGTGTTGCCCATCGGGGATAGACCAGGTGATTTTGGCATCGGTTTTATCCAGCAACTCGACCACATCAGATGCGCTTTCGCCGCCGCCATAGACCAAGATATTTTCTTGTTGACCGTCACAGCTGGCGTAATCATCTGGTTTAATGGATTTGATTTGTGCGCCATGGTCGATAATGCCAGCAAAATCTTGCAGCTCATTAGGTAATGGTTTTTTCTGACCATTGATGCCGTTGCAAACAATCAAATTGCGCGCCTGTATCTGGTGTGATATATCGCCAGTCTCGCAATTGACTGTCCAATGGTCTTTTTTTTCAACCTTGGCAACACTAGTATTAAAACGGATACGGTCGAGCAAGTCAAAATGGTGGGCATAGGCATGCAAATATTGATGAATATCTTTGCGATGCACAAACTGGCCAAGTTCTGGTTTCATATAAAAATCGGAAGCTTCGGTCATCGTCGCTGATGATGACGTTACGGTGGACTCCATTACGGTGATCAGCGCTGGATCAGGGCTAAAATTCCATACTCCACCGAGGTCCTCGCGTTTTTCTAGCACTTTAACGGTTAAGTTATGTGCGATGGCGTATTTACAAGCTAAAAGCCCAGCCCATCCAGCACCAATGATACATACATCGTAAACTGGCGGTTTATGCTCATTCATGATCTACTGTTACCTTTTATTGTTCTTTGTCATGGTCGTGGTCGGCGCAACGCCGGCGATTATACCGGGTGTTTGCGATAATAGAACTTGATGTTTTTCAGTTTGGTACTGACTGTGCAATTTGCAAAGTGCGATTTTGCTGGGGGTATGCAATATTTAGGCCGTATGAGTCATTCAAAGGGGTTAATTGACGACTTAGTGTTTACAGCTAGGAAACGATCCATTCAATATGCTTATATGTTATTAGATATTTATGCACATTTGTTGCAACAAACCGTTTGTATTTTAATCGTTTGAAATCTATAATGCGCGACTCTGGTGATTTGGTAGTCAAATTTGTCAGGTATTTAACAATTCTCTAACTTTTAGACTCTGTAAGGATAGCAATAATGAAACTTAAACAAACAAGCCTGTTGACCGGCATGATGCTGGCACTCTCTTTTAGTCAAACCTCTCTCGCTGATGAAGTGATACAGGACGATCTTATTGTCGTCGGCGGCGCTTGTATAGGTGCACAATGTGCGACTGGCCAAGAATTTGGCTTGGATTCTCTGCAATTAGCCTCTGCTAATCCACAAATTAGCTTTATCGACACCAGTTCTTCAAGCTCGTTCCCTACGAATGATTGGAATATGGGCGTCGCCAAAAATGACAGCGGTGTCAGTCATTTTTATATCAACGATGTTACAGCTGGTGTGCCGGTATTAAAGCTCTCTGCCAGTGAAAATGGTGGTGTGGCATTAGGAGCAGGTTCAACGTTGAGTAATAACAGTGTTTCAGTTGGCGCTGTAGGCACAGAACGACGTATTACCCATGTGGCCGCTGGCGTTGATGCCACTGATGCGGTCAATATGGGTCAGTTACAACAGTTAGAAACCACTTTTGAGCCAAAAGTGACAGAATTAGAAAGCCAGATGGCTGAGCTGTTAACTCGTCTTGAAGCTTTAGCAACACGGCTGGATAACCTATGATGAATCAGAAAATAGCCTTATGGCTCATCGCAGCTGCGGTCGGTTTAGGTTCGCTTGGGGTCCAGGCAGATCAAGTGATTGATGGTAATTTGTTGGTCACTGGCGCGGCCTGTTTTGGTTTCGATTGTGTTAATGGTGAAAACTTTGCAGCAGGGGAATTAAGACTCAAAGAAAACAACCTGAGAATTCGTTTTTCTAATAGCGAAGTCGCCAAAGATAGCGGTGCCGACCATGTGTTTGGCGAAAGCTGGCTGGTCGAAGCCAATGACAGCGCCAATGGTGGTGCACCCTACGTTGATTTTCAGGTAAAGTCGCTTATCCCCGATAACCTGCTCAGTAATGGTCGCGCTAAAGCTTACGATTGTGATGATTTAGCGGTGACCAAATACGACAGATATAACGTGCCTTCCAACGGACTCGTGCCCGTGGGTGAGGCATTTTTCTTGCCGATTGTAGACTTTGCATCCTGCGAGTTTGATGGTGCATTGAAGTGCTTACATACCTGTCAAGCCAACACTGTGTTACAACACACCGTCGCTTCGGTGCTGACTTTAGGCTCGGGTAGCGCCCAAAGCCGCTTTGGCAACAGCGTGGCACTTGGTTTTAATGCAGACCTATCAAACAGCCCGCAAAGTGGCGTGGTGGCGTTGGCTTACCATGACTTAAAACGTCAATTAGTGCATATGGCTGATGCCATCACCGCGACCGATGCGGTCAATGTACAGGGACTTAAATTCATTCGCGTTGAAGGAATGCTGGCCCAAATCAGTGGATTAAATGCAGCGCTTGATGTGATTGAAGTGCGCATTGATGATTACGAAGCTTCGCTGACGGTTGAAGTTGACTTGGGTGTTGAAGCATCTACCACCCGATTGGATTTAACCAAGGCCAATAACATCACCGTGCCTGGCTCAGGTGATTTAGGTCCATGGGGACCCAAAGGTATTGCTTTTGGTTTTTCTGCGGGTGATGGTCAGGCGCTCAATGGCATCCAGGTGTTGGATACTCAGGGCAACAGTTACCCGCTGAGCAACTGGTGGACTGTGGTTAATCTTGCTGCTGGCGCAACGCCAGTGAGCCTGTTGATACCCGAACAGCCGGGACGTATCATTGATGTTCAATGGTGGTATGCTTGGTGATCAGTTTTCACTGATATGGCTAGAGTTCTGTTTATCGGACTCTAGCGTCGTAATTTCTTTGTTTGGTAGGATGGGTAGTAGCGAGGAACGAGCGCAAACCCATCATTTTACCGGGTTTGCACATCTATCGTTTTGTCACTTTTTAAACGGGGGTGATGGGTTTCACACTCGTTCGTTCCTCACCAAAATTCTACCCATCCTACGGCCAAATAGTGAAAATTAAGTATGCAATCAAAGGCTTAATATACGCACTTAAAGGCATAAAATCAGAAACCTGAATAAACTAGTCCCCGTGATTTCGCTCACCCGAATTGTGGATGTGATGGCAACAAATGAGTGACTTGGCCGTTATCTGCACAAAGCATGACAACAAAAATCTGATTTTCAGTTGCACCATGGGACTGATAGGGCGGAGCTTGCTCAACTGTCAGGCATTTAATCTATTATTCATCATCAAATAAAAATCGAGAACAAACCGTGCCCAACAAAGGATTGGATAGAGAGCAATACTGGTATGCTATTTATACCAAAAAAGCGGCTGAAGCCAAACTGCATGATTGCATTTTAAGCTATAGCAAAGAAAACGATCTGGGATATCAAACGTACCTGCCATTGACCATGGAAATAAAACAGTGGAGTGACAGAAAAAAGCAGTGCCAAAGACCCTTATTTAACAATTATTTATTTGTTAAACATGATGACAAAGGATTTGCACAGATAAAAACCATGCCGGGATTTTGCGACTATATCCGTTTTGGTCAATATCCTGCTGCGATACCCCAGGCACAAATCAGTATGATCAAAACCATTATGGCACATCATCAGCAGGTAACCTGTCAACCGAAACGACTGGTACAAGGGGATAAAGTGCGTATATGTACCGGACCTTTGGCTGATTACGAAGGCATATTGGTTTGTGATCAGGGCAGCAAAAAAGTTGCTCTTGAAGTCAAAAATCTCGGTCAATGTCTACAAGTTCATGTCGCACTGGACAATATTGCACACCTTAATATGGCTACCTGCGAAAAATAATTAACCATCTCACTGGTCTATAGTGCCGTCTTCTGCGTTATGCCAGAGGTTACATACAATGAGTATGCGCTCTCTGGCAAGCCTTGAATACGGCACTCTATCCTGCCTGATATGGTTAATTATTTTTTTCCACTAGCCTATACGCTAAAGAATAATGAGGAATATTTATGGACTCCAATATTACTACGCCTGGTATCCGGGTGGTTGAGACGCAGACTCTGCCGCCTTCTGTTGCACCTGTTTCTACTGCTGTTCCGGCCTTTATCGGTTACGTCGCATTGGCAAACGGTGACATGGCACATATCAACCAACCTGTTCGAGTTGCAACACTTGAAGAATACAAACAAGTTTTCGGCACGGTCACCGATGCGGATCAACAGTGTGTCGTCACTCTGACCGATGACCATGGTAAAAAATTGATTGGGGCGATCACAGGACCTTTGATGGAAACCACGATGTATTATAACCTCAGACTCTATTTTGATAATGGTGGTGGTGCTTGTTATATCGTACCGGTCGAACGTGGTGTTGTGACTAAGCTGCAAGCTTACCAGAATGCTTTGGCTGCTTTAGCAACGGAATCTGCGCCGACACTGATTGTTATTGTCCAAAATGATCTTCAACCAACCGACTATCATACCTTGGTTACCAAGGTGTTGCAGCAATGCCAAACAGAGCAAGATCGTTTTGGTATTTTTGACCTGGTGGCTGATGCAACACTGAGTGTATTGGACCAAGCGCAGGCATTTCGAGAAGCCATTACAACTGACAAAGATCAGCTCAAATACGGCGCTGTCTATTATCCTGCACTGAATACCCGTTATAGTTATGAAGTTGATCCGGAAAAAATCAAAGTCCTTGGTTGGGAGTCTCGTGAGGCAAACGATGATAATGCGTTAAAAGCTGCAAATGGTTCAACAGGGCAGAGCAGGGTAGAGGAAGTCATCGCTCGTAACTTGGGCACTCTCAAACAGGTTGCCAAAGCTGTCGTTGTTCCCACGACTTCTCTGACTGCTGACCAACGCCAAGCGGTTGATCTCTCAAGTGCAAACATCCCCGATGATTTACGCAATAAAATTATTCAACAAGTACAACGTATTAAACTGACCTTGCCTGCCAGTGCGGCAGTCGCAGGCGTCTATGCCAAAACAGACAATGAACGAGGTGTCTGGAAAGCCCCGGCCAATGTCGCTTTAAATCATGTGATTTCACCTGTGGTTAAGGTGACCAATGCGCAAAATGGTGCACTAAACGTTGATCCCGACACCGGCAAATCGATTAATGTCATTCGTGACTTTAACAATCAAGGCATTTTGATTTGGGGCGCACGCACCCTAGCGGGTAATGATAACGAATGGCGTTATGTGCCAGTGCGTCGATTGTTTAATTTTATTGAAGAAAGTGTTAAAAAATCCACTGCTTATGCGGTATTTGAACCCAATGATGCGATGTTATGGTTAAAAATCAAAGCGAGCGTGGTGGGCTTTTTGACGGAACTTTGGCGTCAGGGTGCATTGGCAGGTGCACAGGCCAGCGACGCTTTTTTTGTTGAAGTGGGGCTGGGCAAGACCATGACACCCCAGGATATTCTTGAAGGTCACTGTATTGTTAAAATCGGCATTGCAGCGGTCCGTCCGGCAGAATTTATCGAGCTTGAATTCACCCACCATTTGCAACAGTAACACGCTTTTCTCGCGCTTAAGCCTTGCACTTAAGCCTTGCACTTAACCCTTAATAAAACCCAAAGAAAATCAGCAGGAAATCAACATGGCAATAACCAAAGAAGTGATTGAAGAAGCCTATCCAATCCCGGTATTTCAATACATGGTGGTGATTGAAGGCATGAACCCCATGGCCTTTAGTGAAGTATCCGGACTGAATATTGAAGTCGAACCTATCACCTACAAAGATGGCATGAGTCACAAAGAGGGGGTTATATATATGCCCGGTAACCGTACTGCGGTAAAAATGACGCTGAAAAAAGGCATTACCAAAAAAAGTGATGAACTATACCAATGGATAAGCTCAATCAGCCTTAATAGCGTTGAAAAGTGTAATGTTACCGTGAGTTTACTGAGCCCTGATGGTCAAACGCCGGTGGTCTCTTGGCAAGTCGACAATGCGTTTCCGACCAAGTTGGAAGGGCCATCATTCAGTGCCACTTCAAATGAGGTGGCTTTCGAATCGATTGAGTTGATGGCAGATAGTATCTCAATCACCCGTTAAAATGTGACTATCAACTAGGAGTAACCCGTGTCAGATACATTAACGAAACTGGGCCAAATCGCTGGCAATCTCAGAGTGCCGCCGGTGCAATACAGTTTTATTGTTGTTTTAATGCCGACAGGCGCAATCCCTAATTTGGTTGATATTCGCTTTAGTAAAGTCAGTGGTATCAGCAGCAAAGTTGAGCTGCAAACACTCGAAGAAGGCGGCGAAAACTTATCCAGCCATCATCTGCCCAACCGGATGAGTTATGAGACACTTAAACTGGAGCGTGGCATGGTGATCGGCTCACTACTGAATATTGAATTTGAGCTGGTGATGTCATCGTTTAAATTAAGCGCCGGTAATGTGCTGGTGGCGCTGGTCAATAAAGATGGCTTACCCACTGCTGGCTGGTTATATCTTAAAACGTATCCGGTTGGCTGGAGTGTCAGTGACCTAGATGCCAACCAAAATGATCTGGTGATTGATACCATGGAGTTCACCTATCAACGTTTTTTACCATTGAGGCTTTAATGATGAGCAGTATGACCAGACTGACAGTAAATGTGAAAGTGAAAGACAGTAACCAAAATAAGGACGATAAACCCCACCCGGTGGTTGATGAAGAAGCGATTATTGAAAAATGCATTGAACGTGTCATGGCGGCAATGGCTTCACTGCAAGCCCGTTAGGAGATAAACCACTATGACCCATATTTTCTCTTTGCAGAAGTTGACCATTGTTCAAATAGACCCGATAACGCTGCAAAAAAAGCTGGAATCGTTCGAAGTGATGTTCAATCCTAAAAGTTATCAGGAAACTTATGGGGTCGAGGTCGATGCTACGGCTGTGCTTGCTGGTGGCGAAATACTCCATTATATCCCGTCATCAGCCAATACCATGGATTTTGAACTGGTATTTGATGGCTCCAAGGCCGAGCTGTATCCCTGGCAGCAAATATTGAGTTCGAAAACGGTTGAGCAGCGAATTGATCGCTTGTTTAAGGTTGCCGGATATCCACCGCGCAGTGATAAAGGTGTGAGTAAAATTAATCCGCTGCCTTTGCAGGTCTCTTGGGGGCGGCTGGCCTACCAGTGTATATTGCAGCAGGTTAAAGTGGATTATAGCCAGTTTGACCGTGATGGCAAACCAACCAGGGCCACGCTCAATACCACCTTTCGGTTATATAACCCACCACAGCCGTTAGCAGCCACAACTGAACAAACCAGTGGTAAGCAAACCAAACCCAAACCGACTGTTTCCATATATAGTGAATCATCATGAACCCGGCGCAACCAATATTCAAACTTAATGGCGAGACGATGCCTATAGGGTCGCTGTTTAAGTCGCTCAGAATTGTCAATAAAATCAATCAAATCCCCTATGCCGAACTGACGCTTGGTCAGGACAGTAAAGTCTTTAACTCAGATAAAGCGGTTAACATTGAACTGGACAGCCTAACATTTAGCGGCATTGTCACAGAAAAACTCAAGCTGTTTGAGCAGCAAAAGGTCACTTATAAAATTCGCCTGAGTCACCCGGCCCAGCAGATGACACGGTGTCGACGCAGTCGGGTTTTTGCGGCCAAGCCAGAGGCCGATATTTTAAGGGAGGTTGTTGATGGTTATAAACGCTGGGATTTGACCCTTAACATCAGCGCTGCTCTGAATGAACAGGAGCAACTGGTGCAGCATGAGTGCAGTGATTGGGATTTTTTGGTTTGCCGGGCACAAGCCAATGGCCTGGTCGTGATGTTAGAGGGACACAACATTCATATGGTCGATCCAACCACCATCAAAGTTGGCCAGGAGATCAAGCTTGAGCAAGCACATATCAGCAGATTGAGCATTCACTCATTACATCAACAGGCCATTGGTGAAATGACCACCGGGATGCACAATCCTCATGATGCGACAAAACCGCAACTTTTTAAAGCCACGGCGTCTGACTTGGCAGGGTTAATCAGCCATGATTTGTCACCTAAACCTGGTACGGACAAGCAGCACCGCTTTGCCGGGGTCTATGGCAGCGATACAGAAGCACAAGACTGGGGCAAGGGATTGTTGGCGCGTAATAAATTAAGTCAGGTACAGGGGTGGCTTGATACCACCGGGATTGTGGCGTCGCAGCTGCTTGAAAGGATCGAGATTAAAAACGTGGCTGAAATAGACAGCTCGACATTGATTTCAGGGTTGGACATTCAAATAGACGCCGACAAAATCAGCACCAGATTGCATTTTGGTTTATCAGAGGTCAGCTTCGCCGATTATTATGCCGTACACAGCGCCCCTGCGGCCAACCTGTTGCCTGGTATTAATGGCTTGCAAATTGGTCGGGTCGACAAGTTTAAAACTGATCCAAACCGACAGGACCGGATCAGAGTTTTGCTGCCACAGTTGGAGTCGGAACAACAATCGCTGTGGGCCCGTTGTATTTTTGCTGATGCAGGTCACGAACGCGGGGTCGTTTTTTCCCCCCAGGAGGGTGATGAAGTGCTGGTGGGTTTTTTAAATGATGACCCACGTCATGCCGTGATACTGGGTTCACTGTATACCAGTAAAGCGAAAAAACCGTTTGCGGTTAATGCCGAAAAAAAGCCCGATTGTGGCATTGTGGTCAAACCCGGGCTGGCATTGAGTTTTCACAATGAAGAAAAAAAAGAAGCTATTTGCTTGCAGACACCGGGCGAGTCGACACTGACGCCGGATATTGACGGCAATACCCTGTTATTACAAAATTCAGGCGATCATGGCATCAGTCTGACTGACCGACATAAAAACAGTTTGATTATGAATGAAGCGGGTATTGAGCTGACAGAAAAAGCCCACGGCAACAAATTACAACTGAATAAAAGCGGTAGCGTGTTGAGCAAGGGCAGCGACAGTATGTTGTGCCTTGATGACAGCAAAATAGCACTTAAGCTGGGTTCAGCGGCAATGACCCTCGAAAATGACAGCTTTACCATTACGGTGGGTGGGTCAAGTTTTAGCCTAGGAAAAAAAGGCATCACACTCAAATCTAACCAATCTATTACCATTGATTCAACCTCATCTGTGGCGATTAAAGGCCGACAGGGCATCGATTTGGATTAAGGAAAATAACCATGCAAGACACACAAACCCGCGATACCGGTTGGTCTTTTCCGCCGACATTTCATTGTGCTGGCGCAAGTACGGCTATGGTGACGGGACCACAACAAATCAAACAGGCATTGCAGTTGCTTTTCACCACCAAAAGAGGAGAGCGGTTAAACCACCCCACTTATGGCTGTGATCTCGACCAGTATTTGTTTGAACAGGTGACTGCCCAGCTGCTGATTGGCATTGAATATACCATTAGTGATGCCATTCACCGCTATGAACCGAGAATACACAGCCCTGTTATTGCCGTGGCTGCGACCGAAGAGGCTGCGTTTGTGCTGAAGATAAAAATCACTTACACCATCGTTGAAGGTGAACAACAAGACAGCCTGGCTTTTGATTTGGACTTGCAAGCCGGGGGCGGTTTTTAGCCCGTTGTACCCATCACTTATCTTTCATTTGTTACCCAGCTTGTTTAAGGCTTTTTCATTGTGACTCATCAAAAACACTATCCGGGTTTGACCCGGGCACAGCTTGCCAACGCCGCACTGTTACCTGAATCTTATGCGCTTGATGAGCGCTCGTTACTCGACCATTTAGGGTATATCCAGCGCTTTACCCGGGGCTTGCGGTTTCATGACCGCAACAGTGTCGAAAAAGGAAGCGCGATCACCGACGATGAAAAGCGTTTCTGGTGTGGTTTTGTTGATTTTACGGATGATGAACTGGTTGAGTTGGCGCAATTGGCTGAACACCCTGAGTTGTTTGAGTGTCGTCTCGACCTGAAAGAAAAATATGCTAAGCCACATTATGCGCTGCTGCTGACCTTTATTCAGTTGTTGGGATATGCCAAACAGCGCCAACAAACGCTGACCCGGGCGCATCTGGATTTTTGTTATCGCACCAGTTTACAAATCGCCGCAAAAGATGCCCAACCCGATCAGCTGCATGTGATTTTTACTTTGGCTGAAACGGTCGATCAGCTGGAAATAAAAGCTGGTCAGCGAGTAGATGCCGGAACGGATGATAATGGCCAGCGCATTGAATATGCACTACAACAGGATATTTTGCTTAACCATGCCCAAGTAACCGATATCAGGACTGTGCAGTTTATTGAGTCGGTCACCACACTGGCACAGGTTCACCAACAACAGGGCCAGGGTATTGACGGGTTTGATGCCATGTTGAAGCTGGCACTGGGTGGCATTGCACAACTGCCCGATTACCCCGGCAGCCGGGGCAAGCAACGTCAAATCGATAGCCAAAGACTATTGACAAACTGGTACGTCAGCTCAAGAGGCCAAGACTCGCAAAATATTGCCGCGCAAAGAAGGGCGTATATTTTTGACTGCTTAAACTTCTCTCAGATCAGCGATTGGCAAACGGTATTTGAGGCGCTTTATGATGAAGTGAGAGGGGAACTGATCAATGATCAACAATGGCAGGGTGTTTACCGTATTTTAGCCATGGTGCACCAGCAAACACAAATTAAACAGCGGATGGGGCAAATCAGAGATATTCATCTGACCCAGGGGGTCACCTCAATGTTTAACTGGCTGTTTGGTGAACCAGCACCCGGTAACTGGCTGTATCCCATGCCTGAATTATCACCGGCTCAATTGTCAACCAAGCAACAACAACAGGTAAAAACATACCCGCTGGCAAAGCTCTACTTTGTGGCAGACAGCGACTGCGAACGGTACATTAATGACCACCTGGCCATGTCACTGGTTGACTTTGGGCAAGTCTGGGCCAAGTTGCTTGGTGAACCTTACGCGTTATGCTGGCCGAATGTTTATCGGATATTGGAGCTGGCATGGCGTCACAAACGTGGGACGCCATTGTTGCCGATTGAGCAAAAACGCATTGTGGCCATGCAGACCAAAACCCATTATAGCAATCCGCCCGATAGCGTTTGCCCAGCTTTTTCTCCTTTTGGCCATAATGAAACCGACTCAGGTGCGATTGCTGCTGATATTTCTAGTGAGCATGTCGACTTGGGTTTGCTGCTCAGTTCAGACACCCTGCAAATGGCACAAGGCCAGCGTCAGATTGAAGTGGTACTAGATTGCCAACCCGGTACCCTGCCTGTTGCAGCCATGGATGCACTTAAAGCGGTGCTGGTCGATGGCGAGCCTCAGCCGCTGTTTTATGCTTATCTGAGTACCGCTCAAGGCTGGCAGCCAGTTGACCGTATGCAGCTGGATTATGGTGAATTGATTTGTGACAAGCCTTTAAGAGCGTTGGACAGGCATCAAATCTGGCTGCGGGTGTCATTGCCCAAGGAAGCGATGGCGCAATTGACGCTGCAACAACCTGTGCTGATGCCCGATGGTGATGTTTATATTATTGCCGAGATAAATCAAACCAATTTGGAGTTGCTGTTAAAACCCTTGTTGTCTGGCGCAGCAATCGGCGAGTCTCCTATCAAGGACAGGGCTGATTTGAGTGATTTGACTTTGCAAAGCGTCATATTGGCTGATCCCGACATTCAATTTGCTGTCAGTGCCGCCAGTTTGTCAGTGAGCTGTCCCCAGGGGACCTTAAGTGAAGCGGTTGTGGCCAAGTGGCAACAACTTTGTCTGGACAGGACGCTGGACCCGGGACGATTTAGCCTTGAGGTTGAAACCGGTTCAGCGCAAGCCATCACAGATGACTCGTTAACCTTGGAGAATCAGGACTGCTGGCAACAACGTTATGAATCGCTGGATCCCTTTGGTCTTAAGGTGGTTTATCAGGGACGACGTGATGACAGCCCTCGGCTGACGATAAAAGCCAATGGCGGTAGCGCTGCAACCGACTTTGCGGTGGTTGCTGGTGAACTGGTGATCACCCCGGGCCTCGCTGGTGCAACCGCCAATGGCTTGGCGGCGGCCTGGCGATTATGGTGTCAAGATAAGCCAAACCAAGACCAAGGGTTTGCAGTCAGCAGCTCAGACAACCGACTTTGGCCGGTAACCCCGGTCGATGCACAACCGATTGCCAAACTGGCGCAAAAGCTTAAGGTGGCATCACTGGTTGACGAAAACAGCGATGGCATCTGTATTGAGTGTATTTGCCCTGAATCGGTTGCCGCTTTTGTGCTGATCAGCGAAAACCTGGTGGATGATTATGACTTTAACATTGGGGACCATCACCAGTTAACGATTTTAATTCCGTCATCTACACCAACAACAGCGGCCAAATCAACTGAGCTGGTAGAGGCATGGCAAAAATGGTCAGCGGATGTGCTTAATGACCCCTGGGCATTTAACATTAAGAAAAAAGGCAAAAAGGATGGTGTCGTTGAGGTACAGACGGAGGCTGTCGCGCTAAAGGCTGCTGCGGACCAATTTTATCGTTTTCGAACCGCCCAGTTACCCTATTTGCAAGTGGATTATTGCAGTAAAAAATTGGTGCCGTATCTGACCATGAAACCAGTTGCCGGCAACACTTTTACCATTGAGGTCAGTAAAAAATCTAACGTGATGACACTGGAGATTGGTTATCCCCAACTGCCGGCCCATTGTCAGCTTGAGCGCCTGTTTGAGCAATGGCTGGCTTTGAACCAGCATCAGGGGTTTGTGCTAAGTGACAGCTCAGAGCGAGTGATGCCACGTCAAAGGGCACCGCTGACGCCTGTCGGTAATATGATTAAACGTGTGGCGTGCCAGGGAATGGACATTGGTTATAGCGGTCCCAATCAGGACGTGACGGTGAGTGTCAATATTCACCAGTCTTTTAGCAGTGAGTGTGCCGGACAGCAATTATTATTGAACAGCGGTTTATTGTTGACCATTAAAGAAAATATTAACATTCATGAAGCCAAAATTGAGCAGGGGCCTGTTACTGGGTTGCAGGGCCAGTGTGGACTTTATCCGGCGGGGGCCATCAAGTTGTCAGCCATGCGGTTTGAGGCGCAAGTGTCTAATGTCTTTGCGCCGATAGTGCCTAATAGAGTTCCCAATGGAACGAGGGACGGCGAGCTTGTTGCCAGGGCCGGGATGAAAATTGTGCTGAATAACCACTTTATCGACAATTCCGACAATTCCGGCAATTCCGACAATGTTTTTAAACAAAGTGTTTTTCTGGCTGATATCTTTGCACCGCTAATGATTGAGCAGGCAAAGCTGACCGTGAATGTTAGCGAGATCACCACCCTAGCGGCAAAAACAGATGACGGGATCGTCGATACCGGGGCTGAATTTGCCCTGTTTGGTCATTTGCCCGAGGTGGGGGCCTGGTTCGATTTTAGTTCGTCAGAGCTGTGTGGCAAACCGCTGGATGAGCTGACGTTTGCGTATCAATGGTCACCCATGGTTTACCCGCTAACGGGTTTGCCGATGCCCTTGCCGGACCTAGCGTGTTATTACCACAACTATAGTCGTATGGGTGAAACCGAGCTCGGCGATGTCAGTCGGTTAGATCACACCATTGATTTGCACTATTACAGCAATAATAACTGGCATATTTTGCAAACGGGTCAGCCGTTATTTACCAACCACCAGCAGTTTAATTCACTGAGTCAGCAATGGGCCAATGAGGCCGCGTTGGTTGCGCCCGACAGCAAAGATCCTTCGACTATGCCTGCGCGTTTGCGTCTGGTGTTGAACCATGGCGTGCTTGAGCCAGCGTTTAATCGTCTACGGGATAAACAGGCGGATATCAATCAGGCGGCACAAGAAGCGCTGAATGATTATGACAGTGCGGTGATACAAAATATCGCTTATCGGCAAACCAAGCAAGCAGCACTGGTCTCGGCGGCGATGGCCAAACAACAGGGAGTGCCTTTTTATCCACCGCTTGTCGCCAAACCGCCGGGTTTGCCTGACCGCCTCGAAGAGCTGCAAACCCTGAGCCAACGGGTTTTGCCGTTGCCTTATACCCCGATGTTGCAAAAAGTCACCCTTGGTTATGGTGCGTCCAGCCAGCTAGATTTACGCTCACGCCCATTCGCTAGCGAAGCAGGGACCCGGCCGGCATTGCCGCTTGAGTTATATTGTTATCATCCCTTTGGGGTACGGCGTATGGGCCACAGCGCCGAGCAGGATAACTTTATGCTGCCGCCTTATGAAAGCCAGGGAGTTCTTTACCTCGGGTTAAGCCATTTGTCTGCGGGGCAAACCGTCAGCCTGTTATTTCAGCTATTGAGCGGCAGCGGTAAACCTGGTCTTGAGCCTCCAACGGTGCGTTGGGCTTATTTGGCCACAGACAACTGGCAGCGGTTGCCGGGTGACCACCTATTGGCCGACGAGACCCGTCAACTACAGAACAGCGGTTTGGTACAACTCACCATCCCCGCCAATGCGGCGTTAAACCAGACACTGATGCCAAGTGGTAAAATTTGGTTGCGACTTGAATTTGGCGGCCAAATTGAGGCGGTGCCAACCATCGAGATGATATGTTGTCAGGCGGCTTGTGCGGGTTTTGTGATCGATGAAAATAACCAAATACGACTGGGGCAACCGCTTGATGCCGACACGGTCAAGGGGCTGGTGAGTCCAATCGGCGGGATACAAAAGGTCAGCCAGCCATTTGCTTCTTTTGGCGGTCGTGCCAGCGAAAATGAAGCGCATTATTATCAGCGGGTCGCCGCGCACTTGCAGCATAAATCCCGTTGCCTGACCAGCCGCGATTATGAAAGCATGATCTTGGCGCAATTTCCCCAAATTATCAGAGTAAAGTGTTTACCCGCAGCCCTTATTCGTGCAGAGCGTGATAGCCGAGGTATTGAGCACGGATTCAGTGAGCAGGACTTGCTGATATTTGTGGTGGCTGCCAGTACACAAACCAGTACACAAATCAGTCCGCTTTCATGCCTTAGGCCTGCCTGTGCCAACCCATTGTTGCACCAGATTGAAGATTTTGTTGCACAACATCATCCGACCCTAGTCAGTGTGGCTGTCAGCAATCCGACATTTGAAGAACTCACCTATCGTCTGGCGGTCAGGTTTAAACCCGGCAAAGACAGCGAATATTACAGTGTGGCATTAAATCAGGCACTGGTGGGGTTTTTATCACCCTGGGCTTGTCAGGCGGCGTCGGCAGTCGTTGAATTTGGCAATACCATCTATAACGCAGCGGTCATCGGATTTATTGAGTCGCTTGATTACATTGATTATGTCGGCAATCTGACGTTGTTACATCAGCTGATCCACCATTCTGATCATATCGAAGATGTGCCGTTATTTATTGCCGGTGGGCATCAGGCAAGCGCCCGGTTACACGGTGGTATTCTGGTGTCTGCTGGGCAGCACATTATTACGGTCATCGACACCGATCATTATGATGCCGGGGCGTTTGATGGCATCGGTTATATGATGATAGGGGCAGATAATCGTATTAGCTAGTCTTGCTAAATGGCAGTATTTGATCAGAGCCTAAATTAACTAAACAACCAGTCGAATGGGAAATGCTATGAGTGATAAAAAAGTATGAGTGAGAAAAAAAGCCGTCGTGAGCTGTATCAGACTTTTCGTCAGGGGGCTATTCCCTCTGGTGATGATTTTGCCTCATTGATAGATGCTGGCATCAATAGTACCGACGATGGTCTAGCGCTGCCTGAGAACAATTTAGACCCGATTCAGGTTCGTGGACGTGATGAAGAGCGTAACCATGTGTTCGACTTTTGTGATACTGCGGGAGAACCTCAATGGCGTTTATCATTAACCGATGACAGTGGGCAACCGGGGCTTAATTTTTCAACCAAAAAACAAAGTAAACTGTTTATTGCCAGAGATAGCCATACGCTTAAGGTTAACTCGGTTGAGGTAACTGGTGATTTGAATGTCAGTAAACAATTGACGGTCACAGGTGATACCACCTTCAAAGGTCCTGTGAGCGTCGAAGAATCTTTAACTCTTGATGATAGCTTGACGCTCAATGATCATTCAATCAGGCAGATTTCAACATCCACCGAATTAGACAGTGGTGACGGCAATCATGCTTTGCCAACGGAACTAGCGGTGAAAACTTATGTTGATGAGGCATTGCCCAAAGGGGCCATTATTATGTGGTCAGGCGCGGATATTCCAGCGGGCTGGGCATTATGTGATGGAACAGGGGATGGGCCGGATCTTCGTGATCGGTTTATCGTCGGTGCGGGGGGTGAGTATAACTTGGGGGATAAAGGGGGAGAGAAAAGCGTTAAACTAACGGCGGAACAATCAGGAGTCCCTGCGCATAAGCATGGTGGCAAGACAAACAAAGATGGTGCGCATAAGCATCAAGGCAACGATAGAGCTCATACAGGCGCAACTTGGAATAAAGCTTTTGGAGTGGTCGGTTCTGGTACTGGGACAGATGATGTTAGTGTACATTTAAGAGCCAGCGAACATGAACACAGTTTTACCACTAATAATAATGAGGCTCAAGAAGCGACCGAAACCCATGAAAATCGCCCGCCTTATTACGCCTTAAGCTTTATTATCAAGGTCAAATAAATGTTTACAGCCGAACCCAATACCCAGGTGGACTGGGCTTTTTTGCGCAAAAATGGCCTAGCCTATTTGCAGCAGCTTAGCCAGCCGTTATGGAATGACTTTGATTTGCATGATCCGGGCCTGACATTGTTTGAAACCCTGTGTTATGGCATTGAGCAATTGCAACAGCTCAGTGATCTGGATATTGAGCAATTAATGGCACTGTCAGATGGCAAAGAGCCGGGCGCACCACCGGCACTGGCGATGTTCAGCCCCGAGTCGATTTTGACCACTGCGCCTGTGACCAATCTGGACATGCGTAAGTTGTTAATCGATATTGAAGGGGTGCGCAATGCCTGGGTAATAGCCGCCGGGCAGGACCAGCCGGGGGCGTATCTGGATGGCGATAACCACAGATTGACCAGCGTACCCCACAAAGTCAGTAGCCCGGTGTTTTTCAAAGGGTTGCACCGGGTACTGATTGAGCCGCAGAACGATTTGGACAGTGACGGCAAAAACCGGCTGAGCGAGACTGTGCGCCAGTGCTTGCACAGTGCCCGAAATTTGGCAGCAGACATCGACAGTATTACCCTGATGGACAGCCAAACGCTTTACCTTCACTGCGATTTAACATTGGATGAGCAGGCAGACGCCGAGCAGCTGCTGGCGCAATTGTACTTTGAGTTAAAACAGCTGATAGAACCACAAATCCCCCGTTATTCGTTGGCGCAATTGCTGGATGCCGGGCACCCGATGACCACCATTTACAATGGGCCGCTGTTGCAAAATGGCTTTATTCTTGACCGTGATTTGGCTGACAGCGAGCGGGCAAAGCAGTTTTATTTGTCGGCGCTGCACCCGGTCATACTCGGCGTGCCTGGTGTGCTGGATATGCCCACGTTAACGGCAGCCAAACAAAAGAATGGGGCAGCAGAACAACACTATCAATGGGTGATGCCGCTGGATGAAACCCGGGTGCTGTACTTGGCACCTTTGACCGATCATGCGTTTACCTTATGGAAGCACGGACGCAAAATAACGCCAAATATGTCGGTGGTTAAGCGATATTTGCGGCAATTAACCAAGCAGGCACAAAGCGCAAAGGCACTGGCAAAGCTGCCGACGGTGGTTGAACGCCAGATTACACCCCAAGAGCAGCCGCCTTATCAGTCGTTGGCCAGCCAGTTACCTGAGGTTTATGGAGTCAGTGAATTGGGGCTGCCACCCGGCGCAAGTACAGAACGCCAGGCACAGGCATTGCAATTGCGGGCTTTTATGCTGATATTCGAACAGGTACTGGCCAATACCCTGAGGCAGTTGAGCAATATTCATCAGCATTTTTCGGTGACCCAGCACCAGCCGCAATTACACTATCTTAGCCAGGTACTGATTGCCAGTGGCGACCCAGATTTTGCTGAACTGGCTGATAGAAAATGGTTACAAAAGATTCAAACCGATCCCAACAATCCCTGGTGTGATGGAGAACGTCGCGACCGTTTGTTGTCTCATTTACTGGCTCGGTTTAATGAAAGTTTTGTCGATCGGCTGTTGTTGGATCACCAACCGGAGCAATCGGAGGATTATCTGGCGGCCAAAACCCGTTACCTGCAATCACAGGCCGGGTTAAGCCGCAACCGCAGCCGGGGCATCGACTTGCTGACATTGACCGGGCAGTCAGGTCCGGCGGTGTTTCATCAGCAGGGGTTGGCAGCGCAATTAGTGGCAAGGTTAGACCTGTCGGCACCAGAGCAGGCGGGTTTGCTGTTGGTTGAGCATATTCTATTGCGGCCATTGGCAGAGCAGGCGGGCCAGACGCTGGGTTGTGCTTACTTTGAGCAGCAGATTGAACAACGGAGTGAACAGCAGATTGAACGGCCTGATACAGCCCCCTACGGCTTTGTCATCACGTGTTTTATCGACCGTCAAAAGGGTGGCCGATTGGCCAAAAAAGAATTTTTCACTACCTTTGAACAACAGCTGTTGCGTTATTTACCGGCCCATATTCAATGCAAAATCAAACCGGTGAGTGAGCCGCAGTTGCTGCTGATTCGGGCAGCTTACCTCAAATTTTTATTATTGCGCTATTCACCAGAGAATGAGTCTCAAGCGAATGATACTCATGCGCTTAATCAGGCCAGAGCGGCGGTATTGGCCAGTATGGCGCTGGCGAGGTTAAAAGGTCCGGTTGTCCATTTTGATCAAACTACCGACGGTGCTATACCTGTGCCTGTGCTTGAGAACTGGAGCTGGTTTGGGGTGATTAACTGGTCTGCTGCACCTGACCTGATTGTCAGCTTCAGCGGCGGTGACCAATTTCCCGCCATCACCTTGTTACGCCAAGAAACAGCTGGGCCAGAAACAGCCGGGCCAGAAACAATGGTTGAACTGGTATTGCTGATTGACCAAAAACCGCTCTGGCGGTTGCTGGTTAATGGCCAATTGTTTCACCTGGTGTGCTTGGTGTGCGATACATCAAGCAATGATGGCCAGCGAATGCTGCAATTACATCTTGATGGGGTCATTCATAGTGGGCAGATCCCCTTGCCCCAGAACAGCAAAGAGGGTCCCGGTTCGCTGGTTTTTGGCGCAATCGAGGTCGCTGAAGCTGTTTTAGTGGATTATGCCGCCAAACATGATTATTTAAGCGCTGTTACTGAACAATTGATGGGTCTTCATCAACTGGTTGCCAGTGAAGTGTATTTGATTCAAACGCCAGTGATCCATCTGGATGCGGCTGTTGCCATGAACAGCAGCGGTTTATGGTGGGATAAAACCGCTTTATCGGCCGTTGCAGAGGTACATCAGCGGGTGTCAGGGTCGCTTTGGTTGGTGGTCGATGTGATGCAGGACGGTGTATTGTTTGATTGTCGTGATCACGAAGGAGAACTAGGTTTCGCCTTGGCAGTGGCCAATGGACAAGGGTATATCCACACTTCACAGCAGAGCAAAAGCTGGCCATTACAGGATGCACAAACACAGCTGATGGTTATATCGCAGCAAGCGGCCGATGCTGACATTGAAGTGATTATCGCCAGTCAATATCACTATCGTTTTGATGGTGAAAATATCTGTTTGTGGGGCAGTGATACTGCCAACTGGTGTCTGGGTAATATACTGCAACACGCGAATCAGGCCCCGGGTGACAAGGATCGGGGGTTTAGCGGTTTGTTGTTTGAATGGGTGTTTTTTAGGCAGCCGCTGGCGGTTGAACAAAGACAACAACTGGCTTTGTACCTTATACGTAAATGGCAACTGGATGTGACTGGTATCGACCGCATCCTTGAGCCGGTGTTACAACTGGATGGCAGGCACATCAAATCGGTCGGACTTGACCGTGAGCAGCGGTTTTCAAGTTGGTGTGACAAGCGCCTGCGGGCCGATGACGAGGCTGACGAACAACGTCTGTTGACGGCGCGTTTTATTAAGCCTGCGGTCAACTGCCCCTTGGTTGAACTGTCTGACGGAGTCCATTTTAGCGGCTCACAGGGGTTGGTGGTGCCGATTGATAGTGAACAGGCGTTCACCATCATCATCCATTTAACCGCAGCTGCTGACCGTTTCCAGCCTGACCCAGAAGTTGAGGTTGAAGTTGAGGTTGAGGTTGAAGTTGAGGTTGAGCTGGGCGCAACGGCCAATCAACTTTTATCTCAAGACAGGGGATTACTCGGTATGGTTTTTTCTGGTAACCAAGATCATATCGACATGAGTATTGTTGGCACTCGGCCTGAGGGGCAAAATAACCCTTTAAAGTGTGTTAATTTTCCTTGGCAGCAAACCACTTCTTTGGTCTTGAGTGGTCAAATCAGTGATGGGGTGTTGTCTTTGGTCGGGGTGGTGCAAGGCAAGCTGGAAACATTGGCAGACCAGGCGTCGGTAGATTGGTTGCTCCAGAGGTACATTGCCAGGGTGAGTGGGGTGGTGATTGGTGGGTTGGCTGGGGATAATCCGGGATTCAATGGCGTGGTTCATGAAGTGCTGGTATTTGACCAAATTGTTGAACTGGCACAAGTCAATGAAATCGTCGCTCATTTGCAGCATAAATGGCAACACAAGTGGCCGACAGAGGATTTGTTATGATTGGCGAATTGGTGGTTAATGTTGAATTTGACTCGGCAACCGCGCTGGATAAACGCCAGTTGTTAATTGAAAACACCCTTAAGGGTCATCTATTGGCCGATTTGACCGCTTTGTTTGATGCTGTCGGCGGTGACCAACACTTGCCTGAGCTGGTTCTAGAGCTGGGAGAGATGCAATGGCAGCAGGTTGAAACCCAATTAGGGCAGCGTATATTGAACGCGGTGCAGCACTATTACCAGCATGATTTCCAGCATGATTTCCAACACTATTTCCTGCACGACCCTAGCAGCAAAGCGACAGCTCAGGCCGACCAAACCACTGAGCAATACGCACCAAAGTCTGCCATATTGCAACCTCCTAGCGATATTCAATGGCTTGAGCATATCCTGCTGCATTGGCAACACCTGTGGGCGTGTCTAGATTTTATCTTTCAACAAATCAATCGGTTATTGACTGAGCCTTTGACCGAAACTTTAGCTAAGCCTTTAACCGAAACTTTGGCTGAGCGGTGGCAGGTTTTGCAACAGGCTTTGCAGCAGGGGCTTGAACGGGAAGCCCCGGCAATGGTGGAGCAACAAAGCGCGGTGGCACAGATCATTCGCCACGACCAGGCATTATTAAGCTACAGCCAGTCGGCGCTGGTATTTGATGTTGGGTCTGGGCAACTGTCAAAATCGCAATGGCAAAGTTGTCTTGACGTTGTGGCACATTTGGCCGAGGTTTATCGCTTAAGTTTGCATCGTTTGGGCGGTGGTGAAAACGCCGACTTTAGCGGCCATACCCCGAGCAACAGTACCCCGAGCAACAGTACCCCGAGCGCCAATATATCGAACACAAGTACCCCGGACGTCTGGATTGGGCAGGTCACTGGTTTGTTAAATACCTTGCAAGGACAGGCGAAACAACGCGCTGATTTGAGGCAAATCTTGCTGGGGTTACATCAAAGCATCACCGCTGTCGAACAAATCCATCAACCCAGTGCGCCACAGACCGAGCCAACATCATTACCAGAACAGCTGCCAGAACAGTTATCAAAACCATTATCAAAACCAAGCGACAAAGCACAACCGCCTGAGGTATTTGCGGTGACTGGGGCCGGTATTGTGTTGTTGGGGCCTTATTTGCCGCGTTTTTTCAGTCATCTGGATTATCTGCAAGCCGACGCGTTTAAACATAGCCAGCTGGCCAGACGTGCGGTGCAGGTATTGCATTACCTGGCGTCCGGCGAACAGGCCGAACCGCAACAGCCATTGGTGTTGTTTAATCTGTTGTGTGGTTTGGCAGCGGACGATTTGCCGCTGGTCGGATTTGAATTGGGCGACAACGAGCGCCGTCAGTGTCAACAATTAACCACCGCGCTGACCCGGCACTGGCCCGGTATGGCCGCAGCAAAACCGGCGACCATACGCCAGCGCTTTCTTCATCGTCCGGGACAATTAACCCGGCGAAAAACCGATTGGCTTTTGACGCCCCAACCACAGTTGCAGGATGTTTTACTGCAAGACCTGCCCTGGGGAGTCAGCCATATTTACCTGCCATGGATGGTGACACACCTGGCGATCGATTGGAGTTCAGATGATAGATAACGCCTTAAATTTTATTCGCGAAGTGGCTGAAGGTTATGCCAGCAAGTTACTGCCTGATGCATCCGGTGAGAAAAAAGTGGTGCTGACTGCTTTTGCCGATGATAGCGGAAAAACCAAGATCCCCGCTGAAGCGGTGGGATTAAGTTTGCTGAATATAGAGCAGGAACGCACGTTTATCGCCAGAGGCATGGGGCAAATCGAACCTCAAACCACATCAACACCTGGCCAGATCAGCTTTGTTCATCGCCCGGTGGATCTTAATTTACAGTTGATGTTTACCGCCAACTTTAGCAACTATCAAGAGAGTCTTAAGCATATTGCCTGCATCGTACAGTGTTTTCAGTCTAATCCTCAATTGTTGTTGCCCTGTGCACAGCCAGGTTTGCCTGAGATGCAGCTGGTGATGGAACTCAATACCTTGCCCTTGGAGCAGCAGCATTATATCTGGAGCATGATTGGCTTACGTTATTTGCCTTCGGTGGTTTACCGTATGCGAATGCTGCGGATTCAAGATAGCAATAAACAGATTGTTGAACCGGCAGTACAGCGGTTCAGTGTGCAAAATAATGGCCAAAATCGCGCTGGTGGGGTGTCATGATCACCGCCGGATATTATAAACCGCTGTTTTTTCTGCAACTGGCGCACAGTGCCCATGCGCTGGCAAACAAAACCTTATTTGAGCTGGAGCCGACCGCACCATGCCGTGAGGTAATGACTAACCTGGCGTTGGTGTTTTACCAAAATGCACAGGGTTTTAGTGTGGCGGCCCAAGTTAAAAACGATACCGAGCCTTGGCAGTTACTAAAACCGTTGACCCGGGAGCAGCTGACACTGAGTTTTGTGTTGTTCAGTGCCAATCAACATTTTTATCCGGATTCGTTTTTACCTTTTGACCCACCGGGCCAATTTGTCTACTGCTTTGATAACCTTGACGGCAGTACAGCCCGCACCCGCAGCTTGACTGAGACTGACGGTATTACGGTTGCATTGCGTTTGCCAATGGTCTCGGGGGGTATTGTGGCTGAACGGTCATCAACACCGCCGCAATTGTCGGATGCCAATGGCCAGCTTGTGCCGCTGACAACACGATTGACCCACAGCGATGGGCAATACCGTATTGATCTGGCTGGGCTGGTGGCTGGTCGTTATTGTTTGAGTGATGACCGGGGGAGCCAGGACTACTATGTTTGTTCGGCTGCTTTTGCCCGCCGGGCACCGATTGCAGTGATTGAAGTGTATTTGCATCGTCAGGTCGACAATGATTATCAGATCATCGAATACCGTCAACCCTGGCAGCCCGATACCATGACGGCAGATATTGGCCAATTTATCAGCCCCAAGCAGTGGGCTTTGCATTTTGGTCGTTTTTGTTATTTTTGGCGTTATCGGATTAAAACCAGCGAACGGTTGGCCGCTGCCGCCCAAGTGATACAAATTCAATCGTCTGATGAGCACTGTGTTTTTGAGCCGGGTTTTATGGTGATTGACCCTACTACGAAGGATATTGTATTTACCGGCACGAGGTCGGTATCACTGACAGAAGACTGGCCGCTGTTACAGTTGTACCTGTATAAACTTGGTACTGGGAGTGATGAGTTCGAAGACATTGGCTCAGAGGGTTCGCTGTATTGTCAGTTATTGGGCCGTTTACCGTTGCCGTCGCAACCGAAGGTGACCTTTGTTGAAGAGCAGGGAAAACTGATTGGCGAAATGCACCATACCTTGGAGCCGATGGATGATTTTGGCCACCAACAACCGGTTGATATTGGCCAAAAGCAGCAGATCTGGGCGGCACTGGAAGCGCTTCGAGATGGTGGTGAATATGATAAAAACCCAAGGGGTGAAAGATGACCCAACAGCATGGTCTTGAACAGCATGGTTTTGAACAGCACTGTCTTGAACAGCATTGCCTTGAACAGGATATGGACTGGCTCCAGCGCTGCATTGGTGTGCGGATGGCGCAATTTATCGACCCGGCGCAACCGGTTGCAGCGCCGCCTGCGGCACCGGTACTGCCAGTCACAACCGAACATTCGAGCCCTTATGTTCGGTTTGTTCAGCGTTATCAACTTAATAACACAGAACGTCAAATTGTACTGATGGCATTGGCACCAGAACTTAAACCCCAGCTGCTTGATGTCTTTTTGTTGAAAAACAGCGATACCGGTTGTGGTTTTTCTGAATTTGGTGGTTTTCGTCTGGACAGTTTTGGCGGGTTTTTACCGGATGTGCGCAGTGCTTTGTTTGTTTTGGCTGGGCAGAATCTTGAGCAGCAACTGGACCATATGGCGTTTTTTGCCCAGGGTTGCAAATTATTTACCGAGGATATATTGCGCAGTCGCCATGACAACGCAATACCTTACAGTCATCACCGCTTGCAACTGAGTGAAGTCGCACTAGAGCAGATTCTGCTGGGGCAGACTGTGCCTGGGCTGGCTGATGACTTTCCTGCCAAAGCCATATCGACGCCATTAACCTGGGCACATCTGGTATTGTCGGACAACACTCGGGAACAGCTAAAAGAGCTGACCAGCTGGATAAAAATGAAGGATAAATGGGGCGGTGATCCGGTCATGGCTCAATCTTTGTTTCAGGGGTATCGCTGCTTGTTTTATGGCCCGTCGGGCACTGGCAAAACCCTGACCGCCAGCTTGCTGGGCAAAACTGCCGGTTTGCCGGTATACCGGGTTGACCCGGCCCAGTTGGTGTCGAAATATATCGGCGAAACCGAAAAAAATCTAGAGCAGGTATTTAAAATGGCCGAGCGGCAAAACTGGATCTTGTTTTTTGATGAGGCCGACGCCCTGTTCAGCCAGCGTACCGGAGTGAGCAATGCCAATGATCGTCACGCCAACCAGCAGGTCGCTTACCTGTTGCAGCGAATAGAAACCAGCAGCACCGTGGTGATACTGGCCACCAATCTTAAACAAAATATTGATTCGGCCTTTGCTCGTCGTTTTCAATCGGTGGTGCATTTTCCTTTGCCCGATGCAGCACAACGGGGCAAATTATGGCGTAACCTGTTTGGCCGCAGCTGGCAGTTTGAGCCGCAAATCAACTTCAAACAACTGGGCCAGCAATATGATTTGACCGGTGGGGCGATGAATAACGTGATCCGCTATTGCTGCCTGATGGCGATGGAGCAGGCGCGCAAAACCATTACTTACCAGGATTTAATGGCTGGTATCCGCCGCGAATATGCCAAGCAGCACCGCAGTTTGGCCGCTGAGGAGGTCAGTCATGCATAGCAGCAAGCAGGCCCTGGCGGCATTTATCAACAAACAGCCGCTTTTAAACCCGGAGCAGACTGTCGCCGAGCCAGCGCCGACACCTGAGCCAAATGAATGGGTCATAGCGCCTTTATCCGCAGCGCCACAAGATAGCCCATTGGCTGGGGTTGATGCTGACAGCCTTGAATTTGCGCCGTTTTTACGGGCAGCACTGTGGCAACAACAAAGCGATTATTTTATTAAACAAGGTCCGGCAGCTTGGCAACAACATCAGCCATCGCACGACATCACCGATAGCCCGACCATGGTTAATGCCTGGGCCAAACTGGTGCTTAATTACCTGATGGATGGCTTGCACAATGGTGCCATTGACCCGGAGCAGCCGATACAGCTGCTTGAACTTGGTGCAGGCTCAGGGCGTTTTGCGATCCAAATGCTGCGATGCCTAGAGACCTTGTTTGAGCAATATGGCCTCGATTCACTGGATTTTTGTTATCTGGCCAGCGACATCAGTGAAAAAAATGTTCAATTTATGGCTGGTCATATTGGTATGCAACAATACTTGCAGACAGGCAAAGCCAAAGTGCTGGTTTATGATGTGCTGGCTGCTGATGTTGTTGCTGACGTTGTTGCTGGTGCTGATGCAGACGGGCATAACGTTGAGCTGCAAAATGCACTGACGGGAGGTAATCCACTATTGGTGGTGGCCAATGCTTTATTTGGCAGCCTGCCACAGACGCTGGTTTATCTGCATTATGGTGAGCTTTATCAGGGCGAAGTGGCTTTGGGTGCTGCTTTGACTGCGGCCAAAGACGATGGCCCGTTTGATGACCCGTTTGACGGCCCGTTTGAAGCGCTAGCGCTGTATTATCGCTGGCAAAAACAGCCGGACGTGGCGCATTGGCTGCAATCACAGCCCGAATCTGTGAGAGCATTTTTAACAGCGCAATTAGACCACTATTTAAGCCATCTGAACAGTCAGCCATTGTTGCTGCCTGTTGGGGCACTTGAGTGTTTAACCCGGTTACAGCAGCAAAGTCCGCAAGGCATGTTGCTGCTGATGGCTGACTTTGGTCAAAAAGATCAACAGGCGGTATCCAGGATGGACTTACCCGACCTGCGTGTCCAGGGCAGCTTTTCATTACCAGTGAATTTTGACTGCATTAACCGCTGGCTGGCAGCCAAAAATGGTTTAATTCATAGCGTGCAACATCGGTCTGACGGGTTGTTATTGAATGTGGCCGTTTTGGATGAGGCTTTTTTGGGTGAGACTGTGCAGGATAAGAGCAAGGTCTCCAATGGTGCTTATGTTTTGACCCGTCAAATCAGCGAGCAAGTATTGTCAGGTTTTAATCCCGATGATTTTTTTCAGGTCAAACGCAGCTTGCACGGGGCCAAAGACGTCTTAAGCGAAGCTCAGCAACTGGCCTACATTCGCCTTAGTGCTTATGATCCCCAAGTGCTGGCCCTGTTTTTTCCGGTCTTATTGGCGCAGGGTGTAGCAGTGGACGCCAGAGTTGACTGGTGTGAATTGCTGGGTAAAGTGTGGCAGAATTATGTGCCTATTGGTGAAAGAGGCGAGCGGGATGAGCAGGGTGAACAAGGACAATTTGCCTTTAAACTGGGGTTATTGGCAATCGATTTAAGTCACTGGTCTTTGGCCAAAGCGTGTTTTATCAGTTGCCTTGAATGGGTTGGTCCGGGTACGGCGGTATTGCATAATCTGGCGCTGGTGGCTCGGGCGACGGCAGACAATGCGCTGGCCGCGCAGTCAATTGAGCTGGCGTTAGACTCAAACCCGCAAGACCAACAAGCCAAGCGATTGGCTGAAGATATTAAAACAATTCAACACAATGCAGACCAGCTGAATTGGTTTGACAGTTCAGTCGCACAAGCACAGCAACTGAAGTTGCAACCACTGGCGCAGCATCATGGTATTGAATTCTCATTGCAATACCGCGATCGGCAAATTGCCAGTTTGGCGCGTAGTTATCTGCTAGATACGCCAGAACAGGTCGGTAACCTTATCAGCCATTGGCAGCAGGAAAACAGCCGGGCCAGTTATGCGGTGATCCACCCAGTCTTTGGCCTAGTGGGTTGTGTCGGGTTGGAGTTTCATCGAGATAATCTAGATACAATGCAAAGCGCCTCCTTTTCTTTTTGGATTGGCGCTGATTATCAAGGCATGGGATTTGGCCAGTTGGCGGCACAACTGTGTATTGCGCAGGCCCGGGTGATGGCAGATAAGCAGGGGTTGCAGTTTTTGATGACCTCGGCGTGGTTGCATAATCGACGTTCGCTGCATGTGCTTAGCAAAGTGGGGTTTATTGAGTTTGACTTGAACCAGGGTGAAGAGGATGAACAGGGTGAAGGTGTCGTGGCAGTTGAACGGGTTTTTTATTTGCCGTTGATTGAGGGGGCGGAGGGGCTGCTTAAAATACAGGCCAGTAAGCGATACGGACTTGCGAAATGTATTTCCAGAGGATTAAATCGGTTTCTGTCTGCCTAATGGCAGGACGGGCGTTATGCCGTATTAGCGGTAAGACTTATTAGATTCAGTTAACGAGGGCGAGCACAGTGGATTTTCGAAACATAAGCAACTTGAAAAATAGTATCAAGAGCAGCGTGCCTAAAATAACATCAGATGTTAAAATGGGTACTGCGAAGGCTGAAAATCAGCCGATTCGAATGACAACTGTTGTCGGGCGGCAAAACAAACAACTGATCATGGTCGGCGATAGCGAAACAGCCACAGCAAATCGACTAGCCTTGTTAAATGATACAGGTCACACCCTGGACTTGGAGGCTGTGGACAATGGGGAATTGGCAAACGCAACAGCGACATACGATCCGAGTAGTATTCCAGATAGGCAAGCTTTAGTTAAGGCTATGAAGTCTGGTTATACATCATTGTATAGGACCAAAGATGTTAAGGGCAATGGAGCATCGTCCGATCTGTTCAGCGCTCGTCAGGTTGTATCGTACACAGGTGCTGGTACAAATCCGGACTATGCTACACATAGGTGGAATGCGAGCGATGAGACTATAGCTGGCAAATACAAAACAGGTTATGGCATAGGACCTAAATACGACAAAAATACCATTTTCACCAAGAACAACATCTTCATAGGGCCTACGAAAGATATTTTAACCAAATATAGCGATAGGCTCAAAGCGCTGTGGCACGAAATCACGCCTGTGATTATGAGTGCTGAAAGTGCGCGGGACCACGATGTAAATAATACAGGTACTGGAGAGAATAGTATCGGTGCCTTCTATGATACATGGGGTTTTTACGGAAAGAAGGGCTATACCGGACTTGAGAAAATGGTAGAGGAATACCAGAAAGACCCTATCATATCTAAAACAAAGTGGAGTTGGGCGGAATGTACAGACCTATCGTCATGTACGGACAAGGAAATCTCCGACTCCGTTTGGGGTCTATATAGGGAAATGGAAAAGACAGGCAAGATGGACGAAGAGGATAGTGAGTTTGGTTCTGCCAAGCCTAAGCGCGCCATTACCCTGATACAATACATGCGTGATCGACCTACAACTCAGCTATCGCAACAATATAACGCCATGCGTATTTGGGCACCGTGGGCGCGGAAGGACGGAAAGGCCTCAATGAAGGGGCGAACCTCTGGATACAAAGAACATGCGCTCGCCTGGATAAAAGCGGAAAGCGAGCCACCTCTTAATCATGATAATTTAACTAAAAGTTATAAAAGTATAGCAATTAGCTGGATTGATAACACAGAAGCTTACTTAAGACCAGCCTATAAGGCAAGTAATATCAACTCGATCGACAGTGGAGAGCTGACTAAGGTAAAAAATGACGATTCTTAATATTTATAATCGTTTCATGTGTTTTTGAAACCAAAACCTTTTCGATTGGCCACCTCAGCTTAAACAGGAAAAAACATGACAAACAAAGCAGTTGCCGTAGCGGGTATGACCCTGGCGGTTATCCCGCCTGCCACCGGCCAGGTGAAAATTATTTCAGCCCCTTCGATCACTACCCGAGTTGCAGGCAAAGGGGTCTACAGCGGACCAGTGAAATTTAAGGTAACACAAGTGCGCAATGCACAAATGGGCATGGCAAAGCTGGGCACGGTATACATTGGGGTCATTTATCCAACCGCCATTATCACCAAAGCCGATAACCAAAAAGTGATCAGGGTGGGGGATAAGGTTTGTGGATTGTTAGCACCTGATGCCACCCAACCCGCTGCACCAAGTCCGCTACCCAGCCCAATTATGCTCGGCGTTAACGTTAAACATGCCGGACAAAGCAAAGTGAAAGCAAAATAACCCGCCCGGACACCTCCCTCTTATTTGTTCCCTTGCATACCCTCGTATTGAGGGCGTGGGGGGTCAAGTGTCGTTTTCCACA
>JBLGCB010000031.1:0-31538 GCA_047617105.1 Phenylobacterium sp.
GAAAAACCTTAAATTATAGAACACCTCATGCGGTGTTTTTTAGTGAACCTGAACGCAAAGCCGCATGAGTATTGGGATTGCACTTATTACTTGAATCTAAGAAAGACAAAAAGCGCAGCGATGTCAATTCAGTTAATGCGCTGACATCGGTTATGTTCTGATTAACAAGAGCTAAAATTTGCAACTGCTTAAGGTTTGATAAAATGGAGATGTTGTCGGCAAGGGTATGACCAAGCATTAGGGCAAGCAAATTCTGGAGATCACTTAATACCGAAATGTCTTGGATTGGATTATCTCTAACGTCCAAATAAAATAAATTACTTAACGCTTCCAGCGGCGTGAGGTTGCTAAGCTGGTTTGACGACAGCTCCAGCCTAGTGATACTGACCAATGTACTTAGTGGGGTAATATTGGTTATTTGATTGGCGTTTAGTTTCAGCCAGGCCAAATGCGTTAACGAAGATAACGCATCAATCTGTGCCAGAGTATTGCCATCCAGATTGATATAATCTAGTGCCGTTAGTGATGATAAAGCAGAGATGTCACTTATCAGGTTGTGGCTTAAATCCAATACCAGCAGACCGGTGAAACCATCGATTCCCGTCAAACTCTCAATTTGCAGTTGTGGACACTCTAACACTTGCAAGGATTCAGCCGTTTGATGGTTGCCTGCATCTAGCGCTGTCTGCAAACAGGCTTTCAAATTGACATCAGTAACGCCTTCGAGTGCCTCACTCGCATCAACAGAACTCTCGCCCGGCAGCCGATGTTTAATGGCAGGGTTAGATATTACAGGAATAAGATGATCAGCTAATTCGCCAATGTTCAGTTCTGGCAAACTACCCGCTGCTAGGTTGTTCCATTGACCAAGATTTTGCCAGCGCTGTTTGCGCTGTTCATAATCGACAAAGATACGATCTGTGGGTGAGATGCTGGGATTAAAGGTATTTTTAACCTCAGCCAGCCCAGAACCAGAACTTAAAATCAAACATAAAAAAGCCGGTATCTTTATAGTCCATTTAAACAACATGCGCAGTGTCAACCCTATATCAAAAAGAAAAGCGGTATTATACATCACTTGAACAAAAAAACAACATCACGATAAGAGTTTACCAAGCGGGAATATGGAGGAAGTACATGGATGAATATGAGCACTAAAGTCCCACTTCAGAACAAACGATTTTATCACTGAAAATAGACCTTCATCATCCTAGTATGGTAAGAGAGTGTCACAAAGCTCCATTGCTCTGTCAAAATTCGAAAATATCACCGTAGGGTGCCCGTGCGTAGCACGGTCCGAGGTTACGAGGAGCATTGCGCACCATTGAGCTAGCAGTCATAGACCAACCAGGAATAGGGTTGGACGATAACGAATGGGTCATGGTGCGCAGAGCTGCTCGTGCCTCGCATTTTGCTACGCAAAAGTCGAAGTGTCGCACCAACCCTACGGCACCGATCAAACAAGGCAACTGTTACCCAGTGTGATCGGTGCCCAACAAGCCTACCCTTGCTGAAAAGGATAAACAGCCCCAATCTCAAGGATTTGGGTTAATTCATCCAGCGCCGCACGAACTTCGCGCAAGAATACCGGATCACCTAAATCAGCTGGAGAGACTTCATCACGGTAATGTTTGTCGACCCAGTTATTGAGCTTGGCAAACAAATCATCATTCATCACCGAACCTTGATTAATACCCTGCTCTTCTTCGCTGCTCAACACCATACGCAAACGTAAACAAGCTGGTCCACCGCCATTACGCATACTTTGTCTTAAATCTTTGTAAATCACTTCGTTGATCGGGTTATCCATGCCGACCAGCGTATCGAGATAACGTTTGGTGTTGGTGTTGTTTTCACATTCAGACGGGCAAATCAACGCCATTGAACCTTCGCTGATGGTTATCAACTGGCTGTTGAACAAATAACTCTCAACGGCATCCTGTACAGTGACTTGGTCACGAGGCACTTCAACCGGATAAAAGCCGCCTGGTTCAAAGTGACGGTTGATCTGCGCTAACATCTGGTCAGTATCTAAAAACGCGTCTTGATGATAGAAGTAAACATTGCCATTACCCACCGCAATCACGTCGTTATGAAAGACGCCTTGGTCAATCACATCAGGGTTTTGCTGGGTCAATACTACATTTTCTGCCGCCAGCTTATGCGAACGAATCACCGCTTCAGAGGCTTGCAAGGTTTGTCTTGCAGGGAATTTTTTCGGCGCGACTTGGGTTAAATCAAAACCATGGCGGCCATAAACAAATAATTGAATGCCACGCTCACCGTAGCTGGTACATAATCGGGTGTGATTGGCTGCGCCTTCATCACCAAATTGACCGACCGATGGTAACGCATCATGGTGAGTAAAGTATTTCGAATCTTTAAACGTCGCTTTTAGAATATTACTGGTCTCATCGATTTCTATCGCACGATGATATTTATCGTTGAGGTTGGCTGGGGTGATATGAATTTTGCCATCCAGTGAATCAGCACTGGGAGAAATGGTCGCGGCATTGGCTGTCCACATCGCCGAGGCTGAACTGACATTGGCCAACAATTCTGGTGCAGTTTTCGCAGCTTCGACCAGTACTTCTTCATCGGTGCCACTGAAACCAACCTGACGTAAAGCGCTGATAGACGGACGTTCATGAGGCGGCAAGACCAGTTGTTTAATGCCCAAGTCAGATAAGAATTTCATCTTAGCTAAACCTTGTTTGGCTGCTTCTTTAGGATGCGAGATGCTATTTTTATTGGCAGCTGAGGCAACGTTACCATAAGCCAAACCACAGTAGTTATGGTTAGGACCAATCAAACCATCACAGTTATATTCGAAATATGTCATCTTACATTCTCCTCGTGCGTTACTGTCAGTCAACTGTTCAGAGCACTCATCTTTCGCACCATAACGGCGTTATTTTCGTACTCAAGCAGTTACATATATCTATATGCGCCCGCTTTGTGTGCGAAAATGCCTTGTTCTGAAGCGAAATCTAAGCACTCTGAATAGCTACAATGGCTGTAATTTACCCTGAACGGCCGCCATTTGAAAGGAAATTATTAGCCCTGTAGATTGGTAATAACTGCATAAATAACGATTTATTGCATAAAAAATCGTGAAGCTTGTGGGTTATCGCTATATCAGTCGATAATTATGCATAAAAGCGATGAGCAAAAAATCACCAATTGATGGTTTTATTTTTGTGATTTAGCCAATTGGGCGACTGGGCGTGCGGTTTTTTCATTGATCACGCCATTGATTTAATTGCATCAGGATATAATCCGGCGATAATCGCTCTTGTTCTAACCTACTGCCAGCAAAATGACCGCTGGTGAGCTGATAAAATAATTTGGCCTCTGCACGGGTTAGCTGATCTGGCAGCGAATCGAGTGGTTTGGTTTCTGTAACCATTCTTTGCTGGTGTAATTTAACCGTGGTGTTATCCATCATCAAAGGTGTCAGTGTTGGCAATAATCGTCGGGCATCGCTCAATATCGCCAAACCCCAACTGTCGATATCTCCCCAATAGCCGACCTGCTTTTCTTTTAACCAGTCAGCATCCATCCAGCTGACATTTTTGCCGCCACCAAATACTGCGATGGTATCGTCTAGCAACGGCAAACCTAACCCAGATTGCATGTTCTCAACCACCAAAATATGTTTTGCGGGTAAAGGCTGGGCCCGCAAGCTATCTACAGGTAACTGCAACACCGCGAGGTTGGCCATTCTCGCCGCCACCTTGGCACACAGCGGACGCACCGTTAACCAGCCTTTAGGATTCTGTTGGCAATCAAGCCACGCCAACAATCCGCCACACTCGGTGATAGCGTTATCATGTTGGCAGTCCAATAAATCGCTGACCAGCGACTGATAATGCTCAAGGAATTTGGTATCGACCCCAATCAAGGGCAATGAGCGCAAGTATTGTCTGTGGCCCATATGACGCTGTAACTGAGGCAACAGTTGGGCAATCAGCGTCGCATCTTCGCCAGACATCTGTTCAAGCGTCTCTAGGTGTTTGACCAATACCGGATAGAATTGCTCACTTAGCTGTAATAAAGGACTCATCGCCAATTGCCACTGTTCGCTGCGTTTAACACCACCGACAAAATCAATGAGCGCTTGGACACTGTTGATTTGCAAAAATGTCGCTACCTGCTGCGCGCCCAACTGGCGATAGTTTTTGTTATCCCATATCACCAACGCTTGCGGTTCAAAGGCTCGCCAGCTGGCGATATACTGTTGAAAATGGCCAATATCTTCAATTACTGCACCACCACCGGGCGGTTTTAAGCCAATGCGAATTGGAAATGGTTTAACCCCTAGCAATCGCTGTTTAAGGTTACTGCTGTTTTGCCACTCTCGTTTGAGCACCAGCGCGCGAACGGCTTGTGGTAGTAAACCCCATTTTTTGTTCATTGGTTTATCGCTCTTTCAACGGTTATTCAGCCAAAATCTCAACCCCTAAATCTT
Source organism: Phenylobacterium sp. (assembly GCA_047617105.1). GTDB lineage: Bacteria > Pseudomonadota > Gammaproteobacteria > Enterobacterales > Alteromonadaceae > JABSOG01. Next base: position 4,472 of record JBLGCB010000031.1, read on the forward strand.
CGGCTTCTGCCACCAGTTTACGTTGACGTGATTGCTCAAGCCGACGGTCAATTTCCTGCCAGCTCACTTCGCACAAATGACTCTCATGGTTTTGCGAGTCCCGTTCGGCAATCAGTAAAGAACGGGCCGACTCTCTGGCCAGATTGAGATTTTTGTATGGGGTGATTAAATTCACGTGAATATTCAGTTCTCGAAATACCCTTAACACCCGCCGACTGACCGACTCCGCCGTATTCGAAAAGGCTTCATCAAGAAAAACCGTGCAATACACTGGTTTATCGGCGCCATCAGGGGTTAAGACATAAGCCAGGCTCGCCGCTACTATGGTGCCAGCAAACGACTCTTTTTCACCGCCCGATTTGCCGCTCGACGACATCAACACATCGCGGATCTCTGATGTTTTACTATCCAGCTCTTCGGCATAAAATGACAATTGATGACGAGGGTCCAATAAACGTAAGCTCTCCAGCGTGCTCGAGGTGGTCGGGTTGCTGGCTTTTTCGAGGATTTCAACCACCACTTTAAGCTGGCTAAAACGCGCTTCGCTGTCTTCACTGGTCGCCTGACTCAAGACGGTATTGAGTTGTTTGTTAAACTCTTTAACGTGGGGGTATTGTTCAGATTTTGCGCCTAATTTCAAATGACTACCGGGCCTGAATTCTGTGCGCCGCAATACTTGGTTAATGGTATCAATGCGATCGGTGATCTCTTCGCGCTCAGAATCCATTTTCGAACGGATACGGGCGATCGACTGGGTGGCGTTTTTATTCAGCCGCTGTTGAAATTGCTCCACCAGCGCGGGCAAACCTTCTTGTTCAAGTTCACTTAAATGCTCAAGATAGTCACTTAGGCTGGCAACATCGCTGCCCCAATCGGCGGCGAGAATCACCCACTTGGAACGAAAAGACGACATAATGCCGACCCCTTCGCTAACTGCGCCCTGTCGTTTCTTGCTCCACTGCTCTTTGCTTTTGTCGATATCATTGCGGTAACGCGTTTGCAACTGAACCACCCGTTCGAGCGCTTTGGCTTGAATAAGACCAATTCGCTGGTGTAATGCTTTACGCACCGCATCGGCCAAACCTTCATCAGCGGCTTGTCTGGCCTGCGCCATTTGCCGCTGTGCCATTTTGACTTCATCGGTTTTGGCACCGATTTTTGGCAGCAAGATATCACGTAAGTCTCGCAGTTCAGCCAGTGCTTCTTTGGCTTCTAACCAGCGCTGTTTCGCTTGCTGTAAGTCATTACCCGATTGTTCCATCAGCGCCAAGTCTTGCTTTAGCCTAGTGACCTTGTCTTGCCAAAAAGGCGCTTTAATATCATCCCATTGATACTCGGTCAGCTTTTGCCATAAAGCCGCGCGTTTGCCCACTTCATCTAACGCAGCACGAGCATCATTAAGCTTTTTCGCCGCACTCACCAGCTCTGACGCCAATGTATGCAAGTCTTGGCGTAGCAGTGCCAGCCGCGATTTATTGGAAAAACCCAGTTGCCAAACCCGCCTGTCATCCACCCGGTGTTGGTCTTTTTTGTCAAAACGGCCTTTTTGCATATGCATTAAACCCGCTTGTGTCATCGAAAAAGGCGTCACATCCAACTCCTCAGTTGACGACACACATTGCAAATCAAAACGGGCCAAATGTTTTTTCAGCCAATCGCGGTATGGGTGCTCTCGCCACAGCAGTTTTTTCAGATAACCCTCAGTTTTAAACTCTGCCATCTTACGTGAATCATCATCTGTCACCACCTGAACCCGAACATGTAAGCCGGTATGGCGCTGATTTAACCACCGTGTCACCATAGAAAAAGCCTCGCTAGGCACGGCCAACGTGGTTCGCAAGCCGCCAAGCGCCCGCTCAATGGCACCCTGCCAGCTGATTTGCTCAGGTTTAACATCGACCAGTTCGCCAATAAACATGCATTGTTCACGGGCCAAATCCAGTGCAGCCACCATTTCATCGCGCAGCTTTTGATATTTAACATCAATATTTGAATCTGGCCTCGCTTCAATTTCAGCAATATCTTGTTTGGTGCTCAGCTGGCGCTGTTGAATTTGACCGTAAAAACCACTATGTTCAGCAAAGTTATCTTGTGCGGTCTTTTTCTCGCCATCAATGTTTTGTAGCTTTTTATCCGCTTGCTGCTGATTTTCAATAAATTGGCTTTCTTCGAGCAAGCCATCCAGCCCCAGCGCTTTGACATCTCGCTGATAGCGCGACGACTTTTGAATCACCGCAGCCAGCAACGCTTGGGCATGTTGCAAATCTCGCCTGACCCGCTCAATCTGTTCGCCACCCGCCTGAAGATAAGCACCATGACGTTGCTCAACGGTTTGGCTGGCTTCTTCCTCCTCGGCAGATAACTGCTTTAACTCCAACTCAAGGCCGTTAAGCAGCTGTTGTAATTGTTCGATTTTGCTTTGCCATAGGCGATAACACTGCTCACCAAAATAAGCCGATAATCCATCACGCTCACTCACCAGAGTATCAATGGCGGCGCTGGCCTGTTGCAGTACCTCGGCCAATGCGGGTAACTTAGCCAGATGATCACGCCGTGCTCTGGCATCCGTCAGTTGCTGATGAATAGCCACCAAATCGGCAAATTCATCAACTACTTTGCGTACATCTTCTTTCACCGTGCCCGCTTCGAGCACCAGCTCGCGGATAAGACCGGTTAAGTCATCAATTTTTTTCAGCCCTAATGCTCGCGATAATAACGCCGGGGCGTTTTTATTTTCCATATACAGCGCACGACGATAACATTCTTGATACTCAGCAAAGTTTTCATCACAACCGCTGATGGCCGGATCGGCCTTAAGCCATTGTTTAAGGGTTCGCGCATTACCTTCACCAAAAGCCCCCAGCACCGCAGGCAAACCGATGTCTTTTTTAGCCACCGCATAAACCCGTTTCACATCGGCCAGCGAATTACCGGGCACCGTGGTCCAAAACACTCCAAGCAAGGTAATTTGTGAACCATCACTGCCTTGATAAAGCGCGCGTAATGCCGTGACCACCGCGCCTTCTCGTTTGCTTTTTACCCGGGTACTGCTGCCATCATGTGCCGAACCAAAACTGCCGCGAATATATGAAATCAAGGTACGATCAGCTCTGTCCCCCTGCGCTGCTGCAACATTGAATGTCGCCTTGCCAGCAGGTAATAATAACGCCATCAGGCCGTCGATTAAGGTCGATTTTCCCGCGCCATTATCACCGGTCACCAAAGTGCCAAAAGCATCAAACGAGGCGGTATGTAATCCTTCAAACGATCCCCAGTTATACACGGATAATTGGGCTAGCTTAATTTGCCCTACCGCAAATAATGATTGTGGTTCGATAGTTTGCATATCACTCATCATCATTCCCTTCATCACTCTTTTCAGTACTCTCTCCAGTACTAGCTTCATCAAAGCTATCACTGGTCGGCAAACCATGTTGCGCGGCAATTTTTTGATACTCACTGAGCTGGTTTTCTAAAAACTCGGCATTCACTACATAGCGGATCAGCGGGGTGATTTCATAACGTTCATCATCGGCGCGTATCAGTGCCAGAATTTTGCGCTCGGTCATTTTTTTCAATGCTGCATTGAGTTTATTGCGTTCGCTACGATCACTATTGGTCAGCGGCAAAAATGGGGTGAGATAAGCCTCCAGCCGATCGCTGTCGATGATAATTCGTTGCTCACCAGCGGTTTCTCGCTCTTGGTAATGTTTACGCAAAACCAACAACACCAGGGTATCGTAGAGTGGCAAAGTACGTCGGGTGATCATCGCGACGATGTCATCGTCGCCGTCAACATCAATTTCTTGCTGACGCACAAAAGCAATACCTGCGCTCTGATCTAACAATAAAGTGAGATACATATCGGCCAGATGATGCTCAATATCATTTTGATAGCGACACACCAACTCAAACAGTTTGGCCTTTTGCGCTGCTATAATCACCCCTTGCCTGAGCAAACTCACCAACGCCCGCCTGGCATCGGGCACCAGTAAACCTCTGCTGTGTTGTCCATCTGTGGCGACAGCGTCTTGCGCCAGCGTTGGTGCCTCTGCAACCTTTTTATTCACAGACTTAATCACGCTTTTATTGGCGTCAGGATTTTGTACCAGTCTCAACGCATCAAACAGCGTCGGGTTGTCATCATTCATATCACGACTTCTTCAATATTATCAGGGAATAGGTTACTGCTTAAAAGAAAGCGGGGAATCGATGCGCTCAGTTGCGCACCCTTTTTGTCGGTCACAGCGATTTGCTCTTTATCGCCTAATGCCGTCGCTCCAACCGATTTGGCCACTCGCACAAACGCCACCAGCTCTTCAAGACCAGCGGTTAAGGGTTGTTTTTCGACAATACCGCCGATGGTCATGGGTCCGTGGCGTTGTAGTTGGTCTGCGATAACCCTCGCCACATCGAGCATTTTCACCGCATCAAGGCTATCGAGCATTTCGCTATTGGGGGTGGTCGCATTGACTTGGGTTTGCACCCCAGTGGTGTCGAGTTTTTCTTCCGGGGTTTTGAGCCGTAAACTGTCTGGTGAACGGACATGTACATTGGCCACAGGTAGCCACAACTTGGTTTGAGTGCGAAGATCAACATTGACATTTTTAAAAGATACCGCCAAACGTTCGAGTTTGCCTAATAGATTGTCAACCGCACGGCTTTCGAATAATGCCCCGCTTTCGATATAGGCCCTTAAACTCTCGGCGGTACGTCGCCGAATTTGAAAGACCCGATCACTTTCACGGGTTAATTCTCGCATCAGCTTAGCCAAAAAACGTTGTTGTTGTGATGACAGGTTACTTGCTGCCGGACGGGATAAGGTGCTTTGCAGTTGATCACGAAATTCAGCAGAACGGTTGGGATCACACAATAATTGGAAAAAACTCTCAAAAGCGCTGCCTGCATCCGTTTTGGCCAGTAACTGCTCTTTTTCAAGCACCGATAGCAAGATATCCCCTCGGCTGCTTTCACTTTGAATCATTTGCACTCGCAATTGCTGATCGAGCTCTCTAATTTCGTCTTCAACCCGGCGAAAATCGCCAGTCAACACCGATGCCAGTTGATAGATTTCACGGATCCGCTCGCGCTGCTCTTCTTGCGACAATTCAATCACCACACCAGCTTTGATATCGTTGATTTCTCTTTGAATTTGCGCTTTACGAGAATTCAATAAGGCCAGTCTGTCAGCAGGGTTCGGGCTGATGGCCACCGCAAAATCACGCACCGCTTCTTGCACTATGCGTAAATGAGAAGCGGTGGTATTGGTATCTCGTTGATCTAAGCCCTGACAAAAGCGCAATGCCACTTCGCAGGCATCGGTTTTGGTCAGGTGATCGTCTAGCTCTCGCAACCAGCCCGCCTGAATCCATTGGCGCAGATACGCCCCCGCCCCGGTAGTGGTTTGCCAGATGCCCAATTCAACACAACGTTCTATTTCAGCATCGAGCGCCACTCGCGCCCGACCAAATGGCACTTCGTTATCTTCGCTAAATAAGTCTGCCATAAACGCCAAAATCAGCGCCGCATTATCTGCTCGCAGCAACTTCCAAGCAGCATTTTCGGCAAATAAGCGTTGAAACCGCCCCTGTAACCCCTGAAAATTCATTCGCCAAGCCCCTGATTTCATATACTGTATAACTGTACACGGGGACGCAAAGTTTTGTCAAGGTTATAATCATGTTTTGCTGGGGTAAGATTACACTTGGCGTTATTGGCTACGCACACAAACCAAATTAGACACAGTTAAACTTAAAAATCAACATAATAACACTCTGTAATAATCCAATTTGGCAACGGCCTTGCTATATCCCTAAACTGCGCTGCAAAAAGTCCAAAAAGGCCCGAACCTTAGGCGTAGCGCCTTTATGGCTGGGAAACAAGGCATGGATCTTAACCGTATCGAACCGCCAATCAGGCAAAACCCGCACCAAACGACCCGCTGAAACCTCCTGCTGACACAGGTAATCAGGCAGGCAAGCGATGCCCGCATGGTCCAGCGCCAGCTGGCGCAAGACATTAAAGTCGTCACAGCTCACTTTGGGTTTAAGCGCTATAACCTGGGTTTTACTTATCTGAGCATCATTACCGTCTTCACGGTGCAGTTGCCATTGCGGCTTACGCTTAACGGCGTTCATATAAAGGCAATCTGCACCCGCCAAATCGCCGGGTTCACTGAGCAAAGCGATGCGCGCGATAGTGTCAGGGCTGGCATACAAATACAGTGATTTGCTGCAAAGCAGTTTCGCCACCAGATTCGATTCTGCCAGTTGACCGACTCGCACGGTAATATCAAAACCCTCTTCTATCATATCTACCCGACGATTGGTCAGGCTCAACTCGATGTCAACATCTGGATATTGGCGCTTAAATTCCGCCAATAACGGACTCAATAACCCTTGGCCGATAGACACTGAGGTACAAACTTTAAGGGTGCCAACGGGTTTTGCCGCCAGCTGTTGAATCGATAATTCGGCACTTTGCATTTCTTCTCGAATGCGCAAACAGTGTTGATGGTAAAGCTGGCCAATTTCAGTCAGATGATGGCGGCGGGTCGAACGTTCCAGCAAACGCACCCCCAGCGCCTGCTCCAATCGGCTGACTTTGCGACTGATGTTAGATTTTGGCAGCCCTATTTTATCTGCCGCCGCAGTGAAACCACCCTGCTCGACCACCAGCAAAAATACCATCATATCGTTAAGATCTTTCATTGTTACCTCAGATAGAACAATCATTGACTTTTTTGAGTATATATCAATTGTTCGTCAAGGCATATACTGGCCACACTTACTTAAACAAACGAAAGACAAAACAGGACAGACACAATGGAAATTCTCACTTTTGATCAATTACCTCAAGGCGGCTTTGCCGGTTTAAAAGAACGTCAGTTTGTTACTGACCAGCGCGTTTTTGGCAACCGAAAAAACCCTAACGCAGCCAATGGCATCGGCAACTTTGTTTATCTTGCCGACGCCAATTTCAACCCTAAAGGCAAAACGGGAATGCATTCTCACCGCGAAATCGATGTGATTTCGGTGATGGTCGATGGCCGAGTGAGCCATGCCGGTTCGCTAGAACATGGTCAGGAACTAAATGCCGGGTTTGCCCAGGTGCAAAGAGCCGGCGCAGAAGGGTTTTCTCATGATGAAATTAACCCGGACGATAGCGCCAATCACATGATTCAACTGTGGGTGATGCCAGATAACCCGGGAGAAGCCGCTGGTTATAAGGTTTATGAACCACAAAGTGGTGATGTCGCCCGCATTTATGGTGGCAGCAAAGACCAACAAGACACTTTTTATAGCCAGACCCTGATTGATGTGGCGTTGCCCACCGCCAATCAAACCATTAGCCATCAAGGCGAAGTGATGGCCTTTTTAAGCCAAGGCCACGGCGAGATAAACGGCCAAGCAATTCAAGCCAGAACGCTGGTGCGAGTAACTGACCTTGAGTTTGTCGCCCATAGCGATTCACAATTGATTTTGATTCATCAACAACAGCACTAACGGTCCAAACGACGTTTAATCCGCTCGCCAAGCCAACCGCCTTTTTGCGCTTTGGTGAGTTTGGCCAGTTCAACCGACGCTTTGTCATAACTAATCAAATAATCGAGCAGCGCCTGATAAATGTTATCGGCCTTTTTACGCCGTTTTATCGCATCACCAGAATCAAGAAAGGCCTCAATGCCATCAATAATCACCGTCACCACTTTCGATTGCGCTATCGAACTGGGTGACGTGCTGCTCACACTGTTATTAATAGCCCCAAGCTGCTTATCGAGGCGCTGTTCAATCAACCTAAATTGCGCCTGTAATATCTCTTTTTGCGCTTCGGGACGCTGCCTAGCCACCGTTAACATCTGGCGGACTTTTTCTTGATCCAATAAACCAAATTCTTCCCAAGTACTTAAAGCTTTGGCGGTATCTTCCAGCACCTCTTCTTCTCGGCGCTGACACAGAATGTCGCAATAACGATGCACGGTATTCCATGCCTGCCAACGATAAATAAAATCTAATCCGGTGCCTTTGATATTCTGCATCCCTATCACCCTGGTCGTTAATCCCGGTGGAATATGCTGCACCAGCGTGTTGATGGTTTGATTACCGGATGAATAATAATCGTCAACCATCACCCACTTGCTTTTGATGCAACTGAACAACCAATCTAGCACTTTGCTTTCAATTCCATCCACAGAACCAGCGGCGAATTGCTGCTTAAATTCAGCATATTGTCGGTATTGTGCAGCATCTTGCTTGAATAGCCGCTCAATCGCCGCGCTATCAATACCTTCGATGGCGGTCATGGTCCAATCACTATTGATGCTATGAGGAAGCTCAGCCGGCAACTCAGCCGGCAGATCAGTCAACAGTCGCTTTCTTAGCTCACCATCACAAACCAAACCTTCGACGCTGGCCCTGATACGCGCCAATACTTGCGCTTCGCTGATGGGAATACGGAATTTTTGCGCCTGAATGGTCAGCCTGTTGATCACCGCTTCGCTATCTTGATTCTCTGGGCTAAGGGTAAAACTGCCTCGGATGCTGGTTTTATAACTCGCCCAAGCTTCTTCAATATAGCTGGCAAACCCCGACAAGTTGGCACCAATAAAACAGTAACAGTCCGCTTGGGTATCATTAATCAACATGGTGGCAAATACTTTTGAACGGGCAATTCGGTCAGCACGGTTGTTGATCACAATCACGGTGTAAATCTCAGGGTTATCCGCCAGCGTATGCTCGCTTAAACCAGTACGTTGCCAATTACCCATCGCCCCTAAACGTTCATTGGCCGACATGCCATTGATAAATTCAATTCGTCGTTGCTGCACATGGGCCAGCGGATAAATTTTTAATACCCCAAGGTCGGCCACCACGTTGTCGGCCATTTCTTTTAAGGCAAAATCAGTCTCAACATCTAGGCTGCGGGCCATTTGCGCCACTAAGGCAATATTGTTGGGATGCTCTTCATAAGGAAAACGTCCCACCACATCATCGGTCAGCAACCCGGCATCCAGCCAGGTGACGCAGGTGATCTCGGTTTGCTTGGCCAACGCCGCATCTTGCAATAACGGCAACATACTCTCTTCGGTGGTCAGCATCACACTTTTGTTGGGCACAAAACGTTGCATCACGATGGGAATTTCAATGCCCGCCGGACCTTGCAGGTCTTCGTGATCTGGATAACAGTTGGTAATGGTAGAAATATCATCCCGCATCCACTGGTTTTGAATAATATCGATATAACGAGGCGTCAGGCCCATGCATTCCCACAAAAAAACATCAGCCCCCAATTTGGCGGTTAAGCCGGTTAAAAATACCTGCTCCCAAATCGTCGCTTTGTCATAAGGGCGAAACAAAAATAGCTCTTTCATCGGCCGGTTGGCAGGACCATATAAAAACATCGCTTCGCAACCGGTGGTTTTAGACAGCACACTCAAACCCATGGCATTAAACAAAGCCGCTTTTAAACGCTCGGTGCCCGATTTGCCACGGGTGCCCCAACCGCCGACCACTAACGGAATTTGCTGGCGATGATGGCGCATCTTGGCCAATTTGACGATATGATTACCCAGGTAACCGGCACTAACAAGCCCGGTAAACGCCATCAATTGAACAATGGTATTTTGGTAAACTGAGTAGAAATAATTTTGCATATCGCCCAGCCCAGGCAAGGTAAACGGCAAGGCGATGGCGGCTGCACCAGTTGGAACAGCGGCCCCTTTGGCGAAGAAACGCTGTACTTTGGGATCCACTGGATGGGGTTGTTGGCGTTCATCGAGGTAACCGCGAATGGTCACGGTAAAACCCAGTTTGCTCAGTTGCTGCAAATAATCGCTGGCCGGACGGCTGTCAGCCTCACGCCAATTGCGGAGTTTGGCGATTTGCGCAAAGCGCATTTGAATCACCATGCGCGCATATAGTCGCCGACCAATATTGGCTGGCGGCAGTACTTCGGTGATGCCTTCGGTGCTGTAAATTTTAACCGCTTTGGTCGGCCAACCCTGGTCAAGGCTCGAAATCACCTGATCTAACAGCGGCAAGTAATCACGCCAACCCTGTTCATCGGCGACAAATAAAGGTTCACCGGGCACTGTGGTGGCACTTAGCTCTGCCATACGCTGACTCGACGTTTGGCTCATGCCATAATACAACCGCCCTTTAAGGTGATTGTGATCTTGTCTTTTGTCGGTGGCAGGATGACGAAATTCATGCCAAAATCGCCAAAACCGAAAACCAAAGCGAAAGCCCGCCCGTACTTTGACTTTTTTACCGCCTTTTCCCCGATGTTCAATATCAAATCCAAACCGTTCGCCACCTATTCTCGCCAGTTGACGATGTAAGGTTTCATCACTAAGCCCTAGTGGTACGCTAAAGGTGAGGGTTTTATGCAAGGGTAATTGCTGTAATTGTGCCACGATGTCAGCGGGTAACATCTGATCTGGGGGCTGCAATTGTTGGTTGATTGACCATAAATGCTCGCGGGTTTGACTCGCCCAGCGGCGAACACCGACATTTTCATGGCGCTGATTGATTTGATTCAGTTGCGCTGTTAATTGCACTATCAGGTGTTGCGCATATTTCTGGTTTGGCTCAACCGTCAAGTCAAGGGTCAGTACGCTAATGGGCAAGGTATGCATCAATGCACGTAAGGCAAAGTGATCACTCTCTATGCCAAGCGCAGCCAATTGCATTTTCTCAACGCTAGCAACATTGCCATCAGCCGCTTTAAAACACTCTGCCAATGTCAGGTAAACTTGTGCCCGTACTTGCGCACATTTATCGCCATCCAACAGCTGCTGCAACACTGGCCAACGTTTGGCTTGAGCAATAATCAAACTGTACTCAGCTAGTCGCTGGCGCACATAATCACTGGGGTCGAGGCAAATTTTATCAATCAGCGTTTGAAAATCAGCAAACTGATGGTGATGCTGACAAATCAATTTAACCACCCTGCCCCGCAAGTACATATCACTGTTTGGCTTGGCGATAAACAATCGGTTAATAATCTCTACCAACTGTGACGGGTCCAAATAAGCCACCAAGGTGATGGCTTCACTACGCAACCAGATATCTACGCTATCATCGAGGCAATTACGATAAATATATTGAATGATATTGGCCGGAACCTGATGGTTAACCTCATTGGGCAGCACCTTTAATGCCTTACTTAAGCACTGAAAAGCCTGGGTGCGAATATGTACATTGCCATGATATTCAAGCGGCCGTTGCAGGGTTTTATGTAAAGACAAAATGGTCCATAGTTGGCCAGCCATCAAAGCATCAACCTGGCTCAGAAGATGTTCGACGATATCACCAAGACGCTGCAAGGTACTTGCGATATCCTGCTCTTTCGCTGCCAGTTTTTGAATATGGCGATCGTAAATCGCGCTTTCGTCGAACCACAAAGCACGGTTGCGGCGAATTTTTTGTAGCGCGATTTTGCTGTAATCCAACGTCTGGGCAATATTGATCATATGCTCGTTGCGTTCTTGCTCTTTTGCCGCCCGATGGTACTTTTGACTGAATTCATTAAAATGCTGCTGCTGGGCGGCCACCTCATCAAGCCACTGATCGACCTGATGTTGTAAAAACTGGATTAGCTGGATAATCTGCCAGTTCTGCTCACCAATCTCACCCCATTCATCGTTTTCTAGATGCCAGTCGGTAAAATTGCTTTGCAAACGTTCAAACAACCCTGCCCGCAGGCGCAGCCAGTTGTCGCTGAGATTGAGCTCTAACAGCGCTTGCGCTGAAAACGGCGTTGAGGGTAATGGACTGCTCGAAGGATTAGTCATGACTGTCGTCTACTACCTGGTTTGATTCAATAAGATGAAAACTATGGCGTTTTCTTAAGGGGGCAAATATTAACTGGCTAGAGGCAAAGTCATCGTAACCCTGGCCGTTACTCTGATCCCAACTCAGCATCAAGCCAAAATCCGATGCGCTTTTATCGATGTCATATTGCCAGTACGAGTCAATTTGCCACAGTTGACCCAGTCGGCTCCACTGCTCCCATTTAATATCAAAACGCATTTTACGCCGGTTACTACTGTTAACTCGGTGTTTGTCTGCTCTGAAATGACTGTAAAACAAGTCAAATTTTAAGGTCAGTGGCCGCCAATATTGCCGAATACCCGCGGTTAACGAGAGTTTGTCTGGTGATGATAAACGCCAGTTTTCATTACTGGCGATACCAGCACTTAAACGCAATTTGGTGTCTAACCAGGGGGTCCATTGCAGGGTATCACTGAGGCGTAAACCATGGCGATGTTGGGCCTTATAGTTAGAATACACATCATCATCAATGATCAGCTCGGCATCCTCATCAAAACCCATTTTACGGGCAAATGCGGTCAGTTTCAGTTTGTTATCGACATCATCATGCCAATATTGCTGCCATGTTGCGCTGGTTGAGGTATACAAACTGATCGCCCCATCGGCTTCTGGCTGGATGGCTTGAAACTGGTAATAGCCATTAATCCGGCTGTCAAACGCCCAATAACGTGATAAACGATAAAGCCACGCATTTTCGCTCACCAAGGTCGATAACGACGTTTTTCGATGCTGACGAATGCTCCAATCACTGCGCAAATAGCTGTTCCAATCGGGCATGTTACGTCGATATCGCCAACCTTGCTCGAAAAACTGCTCATCACGGGTATTGTTGCTGTCTTCGTCAAAATTACGCCGACTACTGTAACCACTGAATAACCCCCAGGTGCCTTTTTGCTGATCGTCATTTTGATACTTATCATACAGCTGCCAGCTAGCACTTAAGCTCGGCAACCAGTAGGTGTGTTTGATGGTCGGTTGAGTGGCGACAGGTAGATCAGCGATGATAGGGGTATCAGGCTTAGCTTTTGGTTTAATATCGGCCCTCGTTTCAGGCTTAGCTTGCCAATGATACAGTCGAAAGTGGCTGGTTGAAGCCGAGTCAGCAGGGGCCAAGCGCAACGATTGTTGCTTAGCGACGTAACGAAACTCACTATTTAGCTGGCCGTTATCATCGACTTCATCGACTCGTAACCAACTCGCCGCTGGCACAAATACCACCAATGGCTGCTCTTTGGTCGCACTGTGATAAGCGGTTGTTAAAGGGGGTAATACAGACTGCTGATGTTGAGGTGAAAGCGAGTCTTTTAGGGCAAAAAACAGCCAAGGGCGTTTGGCTTGCTGAGCATAAGACAAGGTTATTTTATGACGACCGGGGGCCAAATCAACGGCGTAAAACAACGGTTTTCCCGCTGACACATTAAGCATTTGCTGGCGACCGTCGAGTTCAACACCCACCTGAGCCACTGTGTCGGCTTCACCTAAACGGGCGATTTGGCGTAGCTCTAATCTCAGCTGGCGCGGCACCACATTATCAATTTCAATAATCTCATCACGCCCAGCAGATAAACGCCTTTCGCCCGGCTGTACTTTTTGCCTCAGCAAAGCATGTTGAAAACGCAAGGTCGGCGAGGTTGGCTGCCATATTGGCCAAGTAATGCTTTGTTTACCCGCGCTACTGACCACACTTTGCAACCGTTGCCAACCATAGCTACGGTTGAGTATTTTCAGCCATTGGCGCGTCTCTTTATTGATATCAGCATTGGTCATAAAACCATTCACCCGAGCAATCAATTCAACACCAGCAGCGGGTAGCTGTAACAGCCGTAACAATAACTGTTCGGGTTGTTCGATGCCGAATTGGTCAATTTTGGCCATTAGGGCTGAAGTGTCAAGTGCAGCATATTCGCCATTTAGCGACACACTTGCTTCTAAACGGTGATTATTTAACCCATATCGAGGCCATTTTGCCACATCAGTGGTTGTAGCAATAACGTGTTCAAGTGCTGGCTGGTCAAAATGCAGGTCGATCGCTGGCTGCAAACCCTGTTGTAATTGTGCCGCCAGCCAAGCGCTCACTTGCTGATTCGATAACTTGCCAGCTTCAGCTGACGCCATGCTGAGCCGGGTTTGCTCAAGCCATTGTCCCATGATATCTGACTCGGTGTGCAAAGTGAGCAAAGCATCCTGACCTGCCAGAGTGAAGCCCAACTGATGCTCACCCTCAGGTAAATCAATAACAAAGGTTTTCGGACTCGCCAGTCGGCTATCTGGATTCGCGGTGGAGGATAAATTGAGGGTATCGTTTAATTGGCTGAGTAAATATTGCTGCTTTTGCTTGCCTATTTGCACCGTCAGCCAATCGGATTCGGGCCAATCGTCTTGAAGGCTCTTGTTAACGACACTGCTGGCAAAAACCGTCACTTTCAAGCGCTGCCCGCCACTGACGGTAAAGTTCTGTCGCTGCCCCGCGTTCAGTGCATAGGCGCTGAAATACAAGTCCATTCCTCGGTTATGCAACAAGGCTTTACGTCCATTGATCACTTCTGTCGGTGCCAGTTTTTGCCAGTAATACCAGCTTTGTGGCAGTTTTACTGATTTAGATGATTTAGCTGAATGCTCACATTCACGGTGTTGTTCAAAGCATAACCAAAGCTGTTGTCGCTCGGGTTCGAGCGCAGCAAACCAGAACTTTAAGGCGCTGTTGCCGCCCGCTTTATAAGCGGCCAAAATCGCCTCATCCGGCACTGTGCTAATAGATTGAGCCTGGTAAGCCAGCCAAAACCATTTATTGGCCAGCGCAAACTGGTTCTGGCGAAATGCCACCTGGGCCAATGCCGCTAAAGCGTCGGTTTGACCAAAACGAATAAACCGATAAGCCCAATATCCTTCAATATCAAACCAACGTTCTTGCGCGGCCATTTGGGCCAAAAAGCGTTGTTGGGCCTGCTGCTGTAACTTAGAGGTTTCAAGCATGGCAAAGGCCACCAGCAGCTTTCTCGCCTGCACCGCCAAACCTTCTTTTTCAAGCCTTGCTGTCAACTCAAACAGGTTTGTCACCGCATCGTCGTTATCGCTGAAATTAGCGATAACAGTTTTAAGATTGCTGGCCAAAAACCCCCCTTCATGGCGGGTTTTAGGCGGATACTGGCCAATAAAATCGGTGTAACGGGTCGATAGTCGCTGCCGCCACTGCTCGATTTGGGCACCCATCTGGGTAATATTAGCGATTGGCGCGGCTCGCTCGGCTTTAAGTACAGAGCCTATTTCAACACGAAGCCGCTCAATAATCGCCGGGGCACTGTTAATATTCACCTTAGCGGCAAAGCTGGGTTGACTGGTTTTTAACGCGCTGCGATTTTTATAAGCGAGGTGAGTATCAATCGGGCTATCACTATGATTAATCAAGCTCACTTGATTAAAGGGCTGTTTAAATTCAATCCGCTGCATGGTCGCAAAATGAATATCGCTGGTGAGATTGTCGCGCTGATGTAATTGCGCCTGAGTCTGGCTGGCCAGTGTGGCATCCTCCAGCAGGTTCGATTGTGGCCAGTAGCGTAATTGAATGGTCTCTTGGTTATCACTGACTAGGGTTAAGTTCGCCGATTGGCCGCTAAAAGGCTGTAAATACAGCTGTAATGGCGGCTGATGACTGGTGGCTGGCACTTGGTAATCTGCCCGGCCGAGGCCCGCCAAGCGGCTGAAGTTTTTGCTGGTTATGCCCTTATATTGCCCCTGAGGTAACCAGTGTTGCCGCTTTTTGCCGATTTTTGCCTGGTTTTTAATCGTTAACAGTAAAGGTTTTATCGCCCGCTGGGTCGCCGCTGCTAAGGGGCTTAATTCACGATAAAAATACAACGCCGGAATGTCTTTGCTTTGGCTCGCACCAAACGAATAATCTGCACGTTTTACCTGTGCACCGTCTCGTGGCAATAATGCACGGGGGTCAAAATCCTGCTGCGCAGACACGTCACTGGCCAGTTTGGCGCTATAGTTATGATCATAAAAAAACTGCTCAGCCTGATTTGAACGGGTCCAGTGACCGAGGATATCGCGATCACTGGTCAACTTGATGGTATGGGTACCCTCGGGCACAAAAAGACGGGTTTTGCTGGGGCGGGAGTATACCCGTGAAATACGGTGATCCGCTGTATTATCTTGCTGTTCAGCGTTAAGTTGCAGCAGATGGCGGGTTTGCGGCTGGAGTTTAATCATTCGATGAACTGGGCTGGTTTTATCCAGTGCCAACTTTAATTCCATCAATTGTGTTGCGCCATCATCGGCTCGCCACTGACTGCGCAGGGTAAAGCTATATTCTGCCGGACCTTCAAGCATATAATCGACACTCTGGTGGGCGCGGATATGGTTATATTGTTGGCGGACAAAACCATCACTTTGGTTGGTTTGGCGTTGATTATCCGGGTGTAAAATCGGCTGGCTATAGACACTCAAAGCGGGTGCTTGGTGTTGTTTGCTGGCAATAATGGTCAAATCAAGCGGTTGTTCACTGGTTTTTTCGACCATCATTAACCATCGGTTACGGTGTTGTCCGGGCGATAAACGCGAAAACAACCACTGGTTATTCCTTAACTGGTTACTGTTCAGGCGTGATGGTTGCATTTGTTGAAAGAAACCATCACCACCAGAAAACCATACCGTTAAATCGGCGTCGCTTGAATCCAATTGTAGTTTTAACCAGCGACCCTGATCCCATTCAAAAAATGCTCGACTAAGCCCCTTTTTAAGCTCTAACTGCCCAAGGTCAAAAGTCGCATTCAACGTATCAGCTGTATCCGTTAGCCGCTCAATGGTATGCCACTGTATACGCTCGGGATAATAAACCGGATCTTGTTCACTGGCCTGTGCAGACAACAGCACTGAGCAGCATAAGATCAAAGTAGCGGTTAAACCTGCACCGACAAGGCGAATACGATTAGTCATTTAATGGTCCGGTAATGCAATCTAATACCTGTAACGACAATTGGTTATCATCGCGCATTTTTTGGCGCAAGACTAGGCTCAACTCAATATGAACAAAATGCTGGTAATAACCCATATAACGTAATTCTTTGCCGATAATGTTCTTCGTCCCGCCCAACTCCGTCACATCATGAGGAAAAACCAATGCTGCACCTTCGTCGATACCATCAACAACGCCGGCAATATTGCGGTTAAGACAGGCTTTGGCCTTATTTAATTTAACCAGATACGCGGTTGGCAGGTTAGCGCCATGACTGAGAATAACATCGGCTTTTTGCGCTGTTTTGCTATTGCGACTGGCTTTGCTGTAGCCGTGTAATTGCAGCACTACCGGTTGTTTAAAATTGGCAATAAAGGCCCGTGTGGCCGCTAACATCGGGTTGTTTTGCGCCGATGAAAAGTCGCTATTAATCGGTTTGTCTTGCTCACGACCGGCGTGACGATGCACGGTATTGAGCATCGCCAGCTTAAACTGGCCACTTTGCCACCAATGGGCAGAAATCGCTGCGGTCCATTTATCGTAAAAGCGATGAGGCACTTGCAAAAATAACGCCTGTTGCGCAGCCGGGTTTATCGCCAATACGCCCCAACCATAAGCCCTTTTCGATTTAAGCAGACTCATTTGATTTTTTTGTGGCTCTTCGGTTTCACCAGGTGCGGTCAACGGCAGGACATCATGCTGATAAAAGGGCTTAAGTTCGGCGAAATCGGCAACTTTAAGGGCTTTGAAGTAGCCTTCTTCGAGTTTGATAAACTGGCTCATATTCATCGCCTGATAAGGCAAGGTTTTTGGGTCTTCCGACCTCGGCCATTGCTCTGCGGCATTAATGTTTAGGCAAAAGCTAAGCATCGCGGTTGCCATTAGCCACAGCGCTGTTAATCCTATTTGATTATTCATTGTCTATCCCCATTTATCACTGTGCCTGTGAATACCAGCGCAAATCGCCATCGGTATCACTATACACATACGACGCTTGAATATAACCCGCATCTGGTTGAGTTGATTTAACACTTAATTGATAACGCCCCAGCGGCAAATCTGCTGCCAACGGGAATTTTAATAACCGCTCTGACCATATGGTGGTAAGCGCCTGATTTAACACATAAATATTGGTCGCTTCACCAGTTCCTGCCTTGATGTGATAACGCAGGCTTGGCACCGTGTGCTCAGCCATTTCGCCCTCTTGGGGCTGATGGTGCAAACTGACTTCAATCTCATGGGCCTGGTCGGTGATCGAAAAGTAATGAAAAGATAACCACTCTTGCTCAGCCCGCTTTTCTACTTCAAATGTCAGTTTATCGGCCAACCGATAAACTTGACGAATACGATAACCCGGTCTTGATTGACGCCGAGCGTCGCTACTGTCGCTGACAAACCATTGTACTTGCCCGTGGTCTATAATATCAATCCGATGACGCCCGGCCACCAGCGTCGGCAGAGAAAAACGCCCTGCTTTTGCCGTTAACCAATGCTCAACACGCTGCCTGTCATCCAATTCGATGGTGACCTTTTGTGGCTGTAAAGAGGGTCTATGTTGCACGTACACCAAGGTTGGGGTCAGTTTTTTCTGGCCCGGGTTTAATGAATTGGCAAACCGTCTTGACCAGCGACCATTTGGCACCCGCTGGTAACGGCTGCCACCGGGCGAGAACAATTCAAAACTCGGCTGATTGTCGATGGTCGATAACGCCGCCCATTGATTGTTTTGTCCGTCTACCACCTGGTCGACCAATGGCTTTTGTTGCCAGTAAATCAGCTGTGAGTCACCGTTGGCTTTTAAGCGTTGATGCGCTTTTGGCAATGCCATAAACCATTTTGGCTGCTGTTCATCCACCAAATAACTGAGCTTTAACGGTCGAGTGAGCACATTCACTAACGCTTGCTCGGTCAGTGATTCAACCACCAGTGTCGCACTATGTTTTGGTGCCATAATATAACTGCTTTGCTTTTGGTAAAGGGTTTTATCAGTCAATTCATCAGGTTTAGCAGGCAACGCCTCATAGCGGTCTTGTTCAAATGACAACGCCAATTCTCCTGATAACAATACCTGACCTTGTTGACTGAGCACCCGCCATTTTACCCCACCCGCATTGGTGCTGGCTGACAAGGCACGAATATCCAATCGAATCGGTTGCGATTGCTGGCTATTAAGCGCCAAAGCATAACTTAACGGTTGCTGTGGTTTCACTTGGTAAGCCCGAATAACCTTGGCTGCAATGTTGATGTTTTTGCCCTGTTCATCTGCCAATGCCACTGCACACATTTTTGCTGACCGGATCTCAACCAGTCTTCTGCCATCATCATCGATGTTTGGCAGCAAGATGGCGCTGTTAAGCTTATCGCCACGGTAAATGATCTTTTGCTGGCTAGATTGTTGGCTATTGTGCTGCCCGTTTTGCTGCATAGTCACTTCAAGCCAAGCCAATGCACTACCATCCAAAGTATGGCACTGTAATGAGGCGACGGGTTGAGAAAAGGCCGATGGTAAGAAAGTAAACACTTTGTCTTCACTGGCCAACATCTGCGCAGCCTGTGCCACCGCTTGGGCTTCATTAGCTGCACCCTCAGCCTGATCGTCACCGCTTTGACCATCATTGGCTTGGAGAGTTTTATCACGAATAAACAAGGTCGCGGTTTGATAATGCTGCCCTTGCGTCCCGACCGGACCTATTGGCAACCAGCTATAACGCAGTGCGGTGCGTTTTTCTTCGTCACTCACCAACTCCGGCGGATAAATATGTTCAGCCATCAACGCAGCCCGTCTATCGCGACGCATTCGATGCCATAACACCGGCAAATCCCCTTCTTTTTTACGCTCTAACACCGACACTCGCACTGCAACCGCAAATCCAGGGTCTTGCTTGAGACCAATTTGCAGGCTGGCCACCGGATTATCAGCCAAGTTGTCGACGAAAAATCCCGAGGTAAATTGGGCCACTTGACCATCAGGGTTGTTAAAGAACCGATCGCTGAAGCGATTGTTTTCGTCACTGCTGGCAGCCTCAGCAATATCTGACTGAGCAAAAACCCGGTTAGCCTGACCGATGGTTTGACCTGCCTGATCAGCGGTGCGATAAGCCACTGAATACAGTGCACTGGCTTGGCCCTCAGCGGCGACGTCAGCAGCTAAGTCAGAAGTTAAGTCAGAAGTTAAGGCCGGTGTCAGTTGCACCCGCAATTGTGCGGCATTGGCCGGAATATCAAATTCGAGGGGGTTATCCGCATCGAGCCAAAATACCGGGTAAGCGCTGAAATCTTGATCCCAACTGCCAACGGTGTTTTTGCCCCAGCCCTGCCATTGCAAGGGCTGGTCAAATACGTTCAGCGCCAAGATGGCGAACAAAACCAAAACGAGTAAACGACCCAGCCATCTCATGATGAGGTTTCCCGTTCAACGTCACCAATAAAAAATTGCTGACGCTGGTCAATAAAGCGGTTGATATCACCTGCGACGATATTGTTATTAATCGGCATCAGGTTGGCCACCAGCTGTACCTCACCATTGGGGTTTGAAATCGCCAAATACAGTTGTTGTGAGTTATTGTCAGACAATATGGTCATCTGCTGATTGCCCAACCATTGTTGAATCGATGCCAGTTGGTTGATGTTTTCAGACTGATGAAATTGTTGCAACATCGATATCAGTTTGGCCTGTTCAGCTGTCGCCATCGGCTGATAAGACTGTTGTTGCAACCATTGTTTAACATCACTGCGGTGATGATTCAGTCCCAATGCGGCGATTTTTTTCGCCAGTAAATCTTGCTCACTGTGGCGATCGAACTGTTCGCGTAATTGCGTCGGCAGCCACACTTCGGCGTATTGAGCGGATTGAATATAACGGGTATAACGCGACTGAGCATTAAGTTTAGCGGCAAAGCGCTGGTGAATCTGTTGGTTATCTGCTTGTTCAAGCACCAGACCATTATCGCGCAACTGCTGTTTTAACATGGCCAGCCCCGGATGATTTTGCGCAGCGGGTTTTTGGTTTTCAAAATGGGCGACCACCACATTATGGGCGTCTTCATTGCTTTGTGGTTTAAACCCGCGCACCTGCACCGCAAACGGCGCATTATTGCTGTCATGACGTAATAGGCTTTGGTGAAACAGATTAAACAAAGACTGGCGATTAAGTGATGAAGTCAACAAAGCCGAACCGTCCTGATTGGCCTTAGGGTGAGTGCCAACAATCAATATTGCTCTGGCATTAAGGCTTTCAAATAGCTGACTGCCAAATTCATAAGTATTTTGCTCAGAAATCGGCATCGGCACTTCGACGATAAAATTCGAAGAATCGCGCAGTTTAAGCACATAAGTGCCCCAATGGTAAGGGTTACCATCGAGCTTTTCCTTAAACAGAATATACTCCAACCCCGTTGGAATATGTCGATATAACACGGTTTCATAACCAAATGGATTGGCCGCTTCGCTAATTTGATTGAGTTGCTGCTGATAACCAGCATCCCAAGCATCATTGCCCAGCGCATCAATCAAAGCTAGGGTCGGTTGTAATACTGCCTGATCGAAGTACAACAGCTGATATTGGCTGGCTGGCACATACGCTGAGGAGTGTTTAGTGGCGATTTTAAACTTGTCTTCCAACAAAAAGCTTTGCAAATAGCCATCGATTCGCTGCTGTTTGGCCACCTGAGTATAGGGTTGTTGCACCACGGTTTGGGTATAGGCACTGAGCAAACTACTGTCGCTAAGATACACCTCGGCAAAGCCGTTTATTGAGGTATCACGCTGACGATTCTGGTTGGCGGGGTTATGCCAATTCAGGGCAAAGTCGCCCAGCAACAACTTTAATTGCTGCAATCTTAAATCTTGTGGCAGACTGCGTTTGACCCAAAGTGTGCTTTGCTGCACCTGCAAATCCAGCGCTTGCTGATCTTGTCTCACCCCCAGTAATTGGCGGGCAGATAAGCGAGTATAACCGCGCAATTGCAGGGTATTGTTCGAGCCACTGGCCTGATGAAACAACTGAAACAAAGACTGAGAATTGAGCAATACATCATCACTGCTGTCATCTGAACGGTTTGAACGTGCCCCCGAAAATGCCAGATAACGAGCACCAAGGGCGTGATAAATACGATCGGCCGCCGCGGCCACGCGCGGTTCATCCAATGCACGGGGCACTTCTATGGCCAATTCGCCGCTAGCATGAGTATCAATAATATAAAAACCCCAACCTCGGTGTGATTGACCGTCATGAAAAACCAGATAACGTTGATCAACCAAAGTGGTGATATAACCCAGTGGTTGCAACACCACCGCCAATGCATTCAAGGTGCCCTTTGAGGTCGTTTTATCCACTTTGCTGGCCAGTTTAAACACGCCTTTAAAGCTCGAGTTATCTAACCCCGACAGTGGGTATGGCCGTTGCGCGCCCTCAGATTGATAACTTAAACTGCGCAAGTTGGCGACAAATTCAGCCAGCGAGTCTTGGCTGGTTTGCAATAACATTTCACTATTTTTCGACCCCTGGTTTGCAGCGGTGGCGCTTATCGTCGGACTGAAAAATGTCAGGGCGTAGCCCATCACACTGGCGACAACAATCGCGGTCAGTGAGGTTTGTAAAGTGGTTCTGGTAAAACGAATAACAATGCCCTTTTGGTACATTTTCAGTGCAATCAAAGTCCCCAGCAGATAACCGAAACCATAGAAGTCGGTGACCTTTTGTTCTGGTGTTAGCCAAATAATGGCATAACCCAGCACCAGTTTATAAACAAAACCGACATTAAAAAACAAGAATAATAGCCGAGCGCCCTCCATGTTCATTTTGCTGATCAATGGCAAGCGCATAATCAAAACGGCACCGACATAAATGACAAACGCTTCGGCAAAGGTGGTAAGAATTTTAAACGGGTCATACCATTGCAGCGCGAGCAAAGAGGGGATCAGAATGCCATTAAAATCCCAGCCATAACGCAGGTTCATCCGCGAGGCGACAAAGGCGGCAGTGATCAGAATAATATACGCTTTGGGGCTGGCCAATATGCTGCTGGCGATATCCTCATACATGTAACCGAGGGTAGAGATATTAAAGTTGGTTAGCGGCATCAGGACAAATTTGATGATCACAAAGGTGGTTAGCAGATACACCGCTAAGGTTAGGCTGCCGATTTTAAAACCACCATTCCACAGTTGATTGGCACATAAGGCAATGATAATTAAACCAAAACTATGTAAACCGCTGCGTAACTCGTAAGGCGCACCCCAGGCCGTTAGCTGCTCTGATAACATCGGCAAAGCAAAGCCGTCAGAGAGTATCCGCACCAAAACGCTGATTAAAATCAGCATAAAAAATCGGTCGCGGCCAAACATCTCCCCTAGGCCGATTTTGACCAAACCGCGATCGGCAATCAATCGGGCAACAAAATAGGTGATGGCGCTTTCGGCCAAGATGACCCAAGCACTGACCGGACGCACCAAAAATAACGGGATAAGATAACCAGGCACCACCAGCCCAGACAAGGTAGTACCAAACCTTAGATTGAAAAAAACCACCACCATGATCCCCACCCAAACGGTGGTAATAACAGAACTGGCGAGTCCACCCGCGGGTAAAAAATCTAGGGTCATGGGTTATAAAACACTAATAAGGTGTAACAATAAGGTGAGTTTTTCATCGGTGATAGGTTTGTCGATAAACAGTTCGACACCGAGTTGTTCTATTTCGGCTTTAATATCAGAAAAGCGTGATGCTGAGAGGACTATGGTCGGCAGACTCATCTGTTGTTTAACTTGGCGAATCAATTCTATGCCATCCATATCTGGCATATACACTTCGGTCACCAACACATCAAATGGTTGTGAATCAAGAAACGCTTTGGCTTCAACACCATTGGCGGCGAGGGTCACGTCATGGCCTTCATCGAGTAATTCTAAGCGCATCATTTTGGCCAGCATCGCCTGATCTTCTACCAATAATACCCGTTTTTTATCTGACACGATCAGCACCTTATTATTTATATAGAAAATACCGGAATAGATAAACCAATAGTGTACCCGCTTCCCAGGGTACTGGCGACGGTTAATTTCAATCCCCAGTAATCTGAATGATTGGCGGTAAACACCAATTGTTCTAGCAATTCATCACCCCCGCCATGCTGGCCTGCTTTAATATCAAGTATTCTGGCCAGATGCTCTTCGGGCACACCATAACCTTCATTGCTAAAGGCAATACTCAACACCCGCTGGCTCTGCTTGTTACTATCGTGCAGCACAATCGCCAACGTTGAACCGTTGCTGTCGCTATCGTCAATAAGAATTTTGCCAATCAGTTCAAACAGTAAACCCAACTGCTGTGGCGGTGCCATCACCAAACTCACCACTGTTGGTGCTTTGAGTGCTAAGGTGATGCGCTTTTGGGTTAACTCTGGCAGCAATCGGTCAGTCACATTTTGCAATTCAGACAAAGGATTCAACGGGATCACCTGCGGGGTTAACGACCGTTGTAACTCCAGTTGGTCTTCTATTAACCAGTCAACCTTGCTCATCTCATTAAGCGACTCTTCGAGTAAATCGATATACTCATGTTCAGTGGCTGGCAACTTTTTGCGGATCTGACGGCAAAACAGATTCATGGTACTCAGACTATTACGCATCTGATGAAAGTATTGGCCATAAAGGTCTTTTTTCATAGTAATAATTCGCTGAGCATCCGACACATCAATGAATTCAAATAATAGCCCTAACAATAGAAACGGCACACCTTCGCTGTCATTGGTATTGGCGGTGTTTACTGGCCTGATACGCAAAATATAATCCGCGTGCAAATCCTGTGGCTTAATCCGCAAACTGACCTCGCTATGTTCAATGGTCACCTGAATTAAATGTTGCTTGATTTGCTGTGAGTCTAGGCTGGTAATTTTAAGCAAAAAGTCGTGTGCGGTCAGGGCATAAATCGGCATTTGCAGGTTTTTCGCAATCTCATCCATCTCGCGATTTGAATGCACAATCTGGCCAAACAGGTTATACAAGGCACTGGCGGTGCTCATGCCATCAAACACATCTTGTAGCGAATCAAAACGTTTTTCGAGCATCGACACAGAATTGTTTAGCGATTCGTATTCAACTTGAGCGAGTTTTAAGGTAAAAAAGCGACGCAAAAAGTTATTGTCTTTTTTCTCTTGCTCAACGTAACGCTGGCGATGGTATAACAATTCCGTGATTTCACTGCTAAATTGCAGCAGGTTATTTTCAAAGGTACTGGCCTGCCAGTCTTCACCCGGTTTGACCGTCAACGCCCAAAAACCGAGCACCTTACCAGCAAAAATCAACGGCGCAATATATTCCACTTCGCCTTCTTCTAGCAAGTTAAAATACTGCTTTTGTAATTTCACTGGCTTTTGGGTCGACACCGCCTCGCTATATGGCATTCGTTCGTAATCGCGGCGCATCTCTTCAATATCATCCAATTCGCAATTCAGCGCGTGAATGGCTTTCACCCGATGGTCTTCGGGCACTTTAGACAGAAAAATCGAGCGATGCAGATTCAGTTGCTGGTTAATCAGGGTATGCAGATTATCCCATGGCTCGTCAGACTGATAAAACGACGGCGGTTGCACTTTTTGACTGAGCCGGGCATTAAGTTCGGCAGACATTTTTAATACCACACTTTCTTCACTCAAGCGTTCGAGGGTCAGCAAATACACCACCGATAAAAACTGCACCGCAATCAATTCAAATGCGGGGATCAGGGTTTGCCACTTAAACAAACTCAGCAGCGCCAAACCATAAGTCAGCAATATCAATATCGCAGCGAAAACAAAAATGCCTTTGGGTGGTAATAACTGCAAACTAAAAAAGTACACACTAAATACCGCCAAGAGCAATATTAACGTCACAAAAGCCGACGTTAGCTGAATATCGCTGCCATTTAACCAAGTTTGTGCTGCCAACGCTTGCAACTCGCCCAACGCCGCCTGATGGCCTGAGCGGGTTTTAGCAATATAAAAACGATTGACTGATTGACCATAATCTAAGTCAATCAACACCACTTTGCCACTGACCAACTCATCAATCAGACTGCCATTAAGGGCTTGTGAAGTGAGTAGATTTGGCTGATTGCTGATATCGAGAAAGTAATTGAGGTATTGTATCGGTGCTGGTGCTGGTTCTGGTTCTGGTTCTGGTTCTGAGAATGCTATCGCATCTTGGTACAAACCTGCTAAACCTGACCGGTTTGATAAACTTTGATACTGGCGGTAGGTGCCATCAATGGCCACCAAATCAAACAGCGACACCGGTTTTAAGCTAGGATGGGTTGTGATGATATCAGCAGGTGTGGCTAACCAGACCGATTGCTTTAAAGGTGTTTTTAGAGGTATTAGTGTTTGGGCCACCAACGCAGAGCGGGTCAGCAGCACAATATGTTTGGCATTATGAGCAGATAAACCGACAATCAGTTGATCGAGTTGGCTGGCAAGGTTTTGGTCAAATGGCAAATCGTTATTGATAATAAGAGAATCGGATGGGTTGGCAACAGACAATGGCAGGCTCAGCGCATGATCGTGTATTTTAAGGTTAATCCAGTGCAGCGATTGCACCGACGACAACCAAGCCAAACCCAAGATGCAGAGACAACCAAATAAAAACGCTTTTAATGATGAATGCATGACAATATTGCCTTAATCAGGATGAATTGTGCAGCTAACTTGTAGCTAACACACGATAAAACACACGAAAATCCCTGTTAACGCCAATCAGATAAAGTAACAGTGTACAGCCAAATGATGGCCGCGGTGATGGTGGTAGTTGGTGGTAGTTATAGTCATAGCGTCACCATTTAATCTGTTACCTGAGCTGAGTTTATAGCGAGTCGCAGGAACAATCAAGGGCCATCTTCAAGTGGCAATATAAACCAGAGCGAAGTTTCTTGGTTTATTTGATTGGCTGGTCACCAACGTTTCTAATTAACATAAACTACGTTTCCACTCTCGCTAACGACCGTGATTTCTGCCGCATGTTCAGGACCTCGATCTTACTGCTTACTTACTTTGGATTTCGGTTATTCCCCACATCCTTTTCAATGTTTTGATAAGCTGATCACGAGTGTCGCCCTCAGGTATTGCCGCCTTAATCTTATGGGGAATGATGGCCAAGTTGGCATTATCTGGCTTGGGGAAGTAACCTCTTATAATTCCTTCAAAGGAGGTGTGCCAGCTATGCCGAGCATTTAGCAAAGTCTGATGATATCTTGACTGTTTCGCTATAAGGTCGTTTTCTTTTCTCTTTTGAACATATTGTTGAT
>JBLGCB010000032.1:0-31394 GCA_047617105.1 Phenylobacterium sp.
AACAAGGCATTTTCGCACGGAAAATAGGCGCATATAGGTCATATGTAACTGTTTGAGTACGAAAATAACGCCGTTATGGTGCGAAAGATGAGTGCGCTGAATAGTTACGTTGATTTTTTAAAAGGAAAAATTTGCTGTTTTAACATACCGACTGGCACATAATCCCCCACCACACCATACGCTTGCGGCCATTCGGCCTGCCCTCGAACCGCGGTGCCCAGCAGGTAATCCAAAAATGAAAAGTGTGCTGCATAGTTTTTGTCAATCGCGGCTTTGTCAGAGGAATGATGCCAGTGGTGAAATTGTGGCGTAACAATCAGGTATTGCAGCCAACCGAATTTGATATGCACGTTTGCATGGTTAAACACCGCTTGCAGACCAACAATAATGACGTACAAGTCAATCACCTGCTTTGAAAAGCCTAAGGTAAATATGGGGGTTAACACTAAGCAGCGGGTGATGATCAGTTCTAATATATGCTGCCTAGACCCTGCCAACCAATCCATATGTTTGGCGCTGTGATGCACCGCATGAAAGCGCCAAAACAACGGCACTTCGTGGTAAAGCCGATGTACAGTGTACTGAAATATATCCGCAGCCAGCACAATCATAAACACTTGAACCAACAATGGCATGTCATTAATAAAGCGTTGTAAATCGCCAAATACCGCCCAGCCAAAGGCTTTATGGACAAAGTTATTGGCCAGCAGTAACACAAACCCAACGATCAGATGATTGACAAAAAAGTGATTGAGGTCACCCTGCCACTCGGGCCTAAGAATAACCTGCGCTTTGTTATGGGGTATCAATTTTTCAATGAAAACAAATATCAGCGTAGAACCCAATAAATCCAAAATAAACCAATCTAGGCCAAGATAAGGTGTGCCACTTTCAAAATCGCCCACCTCAACCCGGTGGCCACCGAGTGCGATAGTAATGATAACGAATAACCAAGCGATTGCGCCCAAGCGTTTCTTTTTGTTGCGGACAAAATTCAGTAAGCCCAAACTGGCCGCGATGGTCAAACAGACAAACATCAAGGTGCGCAAAGAATCGACATCATAATTTTGCCGTAACTCAGGGGTGGTTAAATATTGAGGGAAATGAAAAGCCAGTACACCCAGAAATGAAAGCACTGCCAGCAGGCAGGCAATATATCCGCTGATGTCACCTTCACCGAAGCGCATCGCGCCATCTTTAATTAATTTATTGCGCATCAATTGTCCTGTTAACTAAATAATCTGTTGTTTAGCGGTTTCCCAATCGATAAATACATCTGTGCCAGCCTTCACGCTATCCGCTCTGGCTTGCAATAGTTCTTCGTGCCATGTTGGTGATGAAGGCTCTTCTGTGCCGTGGCATAAATCATCCCAGAGCATTTCCATTGCTTGGATTTTTTCTTCAACAGTCATTGTTTTTAAAAGAATGGAAATTGGCATCGTTTCGCCCCGATTTTCATTAATGTCGTTGTATGGAGAATATTACGCCATTTGCCGGAGAATTAAAACCTAGAGCTTGCCCCGCATCTCATAAGGCAAGCCTCTTTACTCTCCTAATGCCTCCCAACTAATACCTCCCAACTACAGGCTCACCTGACGAATAAACCCAGCCAACGGCTGCACCTCACCATTAAGCCCAGGAATAGGCCGCCCCGGCATACCCATACCTTCGCTAATCAACAAGTGACCGTCATGTTTGACCAGATTCGACGGGGTATCCAGTTGGTTGGCCACCACCACCATCTCACCAGTGCTTAAATCAACCTGTAATAAGCTCCCCGAAAAGCGCTTAAAACCACCATGTAAACACTGCGCCGTGGCATTATCGCCCACCAGCGGTTCCAAAAAGTCATCACATAATTCAAGCACGTAAAGCCTGCCATCGTCACCCAACTCAATGCCCGTTGGTGCGGTCAATCCGGTGACCACTGGCGTGACTTCGCCGGTGGTGGCATCGACTCGAATCACCTGCCCGGCGGTTTTATCAAAATCGATGCCTTTTTTCGCTGCATCCTGACCCAATTCGCCAGAGAATAACGACACCAACAACGCCCCGGTAGACGGTTCGTATATCACGCACACTGGCACCGCATCTTGTCCATCGGCCAAATCAGCCAGTTCAGCGACAATGCGCTCATCGCCAGTGGCTGAAAACTCCACCACCACATTGGCATCGGGTTTAATGCCAAACCAGGCTTTAAGCTGCGGGTGATAAACAATCGAATTTAAATTACCCCGGCTGTTAAACACCGTACTAACAGGCCCGGGAGATACTCGCATAACCGTCGAACCAGCAACATAATTGGTCAGGCTCACTAGGGTCTGACCATCTCCTTGGGCAATATCAGACATACCCATGATTTCATCGCGATTCATCATGCCCAGCATATTCATCGAATGTTGTTTGTCGAGAATAATGTCGCTGGTTTTGCGCTCATCGCTGCTTATATCACTGCTTAGCTTAAGTAAACGGCCAGTATCAGGGCTTTTCATCTCTCCCCTGCCCGCTTCAATCACCAGGATTGAACCATCATCAAGGGCTTGTAAACCACGAGGATTGACCAACCCGGTGGCAATAATCTTGGCATCCCGACACTTACTGGGGATGCTGTTATGTTTGTGTAGTGGTAAATCCATCTGTTTGTTCCTTAAGTAAAGTGCTGTTGAATCAGATCAAATACCACCTGCATTGGATAACTATCGGCGGCCATTTTACGATCACTGGCCAATAGCAGCGGCCCATGCTCTGGGCTGGTCGACAAACGGCCATGGCTACCTTTCACCAGCTCGGGGGTTAATGGGATCATATCCATTAACATTCGCATCCCGAGTTTTTTCTTAGCCACATTTTTCGCCACCTTTAACAACGGAAAACGAATCTGTGGGTCAATAAATAATTCCACCGGGTCATAACCGGGTTTACGATGGATGTCTACGGTGCGGGCAAAATCGGGCGCTTTACCCTCGTCTAACCAATAGTAATAATTAAACCAGCATTGTGGCTCGGCAATGGCAATTAACTCACCACTACGTTGATGGTTAATCTGATAACCCACTTGAGCATCAGCATCTAACACCTGTTCAACCCCGGGTATACCTTCAAGCAGTTTTTTCACCTTGGTGATATCTGCCGGGTCTTTAATATAAATATGGGCGATTTGATGATCAGCCACCGCAAACGCTCGGCTCGCGCCGCTATCGAGCAATTCCCAGCTCAGCGATTCACGCACCTGCAATAACCCGTTTTCACGTAATATTCGGTTAAGCGACACCGAGTGTTTCACCGCAGTGATGCCATATTCTGACACCACCATAATCTCGGCCCCTTCACCACGGGCAAAATCGATTAAACGCCCCGCTTCATGGTCGATAGCACGTATATCCTCATTAATTTTCGGGTCGTCCGGCCCCAGTCGTTGTAGGTTGTAATCGAGGTGTGGCAGGTAAACCAATTGCAAATCAGGGCGGTTCATTTTAAATTCGCTAATGGCACAATCGACAATCCAGCGACTAGAACGGATATCCGCTTTGGGTCCCCAAAAGTTAAAAAATGGGAAAATACCAATGTCGTTTTCGATGGTTTGTTGTAACTCGGCAGGTTCAGAATATAAACCCATGACTTTGCGGCCATCGGCAGGATAATGTGGTCTTGGGGTGATGGCATGGTTGACGTCGGCGTACATGTTGTACCACCAGAACAGCTTGGAGCAGCTGAAATTAGGCCGCTGCTGCCTGATCTTATGCCATACTTTATCGCCCTGCACCAGATGGTTCGACTGCAACCAAAACCGCACCTCAGCCTGATCACGAAAATACCAGCCATTGCCGACAATACCGTGTTGTGCCGGGCTTAATCCGGTCAGCATACTGGTTTGCGCGGTGGTGGTCACCGCCGGAAAAACCCCGTCCATCGGGGCCATAAAACCGTCGTTGATCAGGGCATTAAGGTTAGGGGTATGTTCACCGAGCATGGCAGCGGTTAAGCCAACAATATCAATGACGACCAAGGGTTTAGTATCAGGTTTATTGGCCATCGATAAGCTCCCTATTTGCCAGTTCTGCTTCTACCCAACGTAGTTCTTCAACGATACCGCTGATAAGCTCACTGTCGTTCTGTGGTCGTAATGTTTGTGGCAAAACCTGCCATGAATAAGTTTCAACTTCAAGCCAAGGTTTGATGTCAGGGTGATCGCGCAAAAAATCGAATACCCGTAATATTTCTGCTCTGGTGGTGCGCAATTGCGGGTGGATGAGCGATTGGGCATGAATCGGCACATGAAAGTGAATGCGCCAGTCGTTTTGACAACTCAATCGCTTCTCAGGGTCAGAACCTTCAGCGAGTGCCGTCGACAAATCATCTGAGCTGGTTAACCCCCCCTGCTCATCTAGGGTTTTGACCTGATGCAAATATTTCGGTTCAGAGAACTGGGCCAAAAGGGTCAGTATTTCATCATCATTGCTGCCATTAAAATCGGCCGATAAAGCACTGGATAACTGGATTTTGCCAATGGTAATACCGGCGTCATGAATGGCCTTTAACGCTGCATAAGCCTCTTCATGCATGACCGCTTGATGACAAACATCGTAACAAACCGCGAGGTGGTCGACATACATCATTTGCGGTTTAACCACCGTGGTAAAAAACTCAATCAGCTCAGTGGTTGATTCAAGCACGCAGTCTGGCTCCATCTCCAAACATATCGAAATATGCTTGCCGGTGCGCAGTTTCAGTTTGGTCAGGTAAATCATCAATTCACCCAAATGGCCCACGGCAGCGCGTTGTTTGTCTTCGTCCCAATCGCGTTTATAACCCAAAGGCAGGGTTGAAATCGAACCATTGTCGTAACCGTCGGGTAAACACGCCGCCAAAATAGCGGCGAGATCTTTGGTGTAACGTAACCGCGCCGGATCAGACCAGTCTGGCAAATAAACTTTGGCTTTCACCTCATCTTGATGAAAACCACCATACGGAAAACCATTGATGGAAGTGAGCACCAGCCCGGAGGTTTCTAGTGCGAGGCGAAAATTGGCCAGAGCAAAAGCTTCGCGTAAATCGCTGGCCGCCACCGCGCCAATCCATAATCCGGTGACCATCTGATCTAGGCCCCGTTGTTCGCTGACGGGTTGAATAAAGCGGGTTAAATTGTCTTTGATATCTGCCACACTTTCACCAGCGTGAACATTACTACAATAGGTGATATCACCATGTTGCCATCTCATTTAAAACATACTCCTTCGTTCTGATTAGCCGTTTCTTGGCGATTATATAATAACGCCATAGGTTCAAATATTGGTTGTGCAATGCAGATCACCGCGCCACTGTTAACCGTTAAATCGAGCACGCCGTCATCAAACATTTCAAAGTGACCAAAATCTACCACATAAAGGCTGCCATCGGGACTATAAATCACATCTATTGGTCGCTGAAATTGATGCCCGGTTAATACTTCGGTAACACCGCTATCAGGATTAAGACGAATGACACAACGCCCAGCGTTGGGTCCCGGTGGACCTGTCATGGGCAGTTTATCACCAAACATGGCGATCACCAGTTGGTTACTCTTCGGTTCGCAGGTAAATTTGGTCGGGGCGGCGTGGGCAACAAAACTAAATAATGGTTGTGCCAGTTCGCCTAGGGTCTGTGGATTGGCAATCAGCGCTGTCGCTGGTTGGCCTCTAAAGGGGGAGTAACTTTTATCGCTGACCGCAATGCCTGCGGCATAATCTGGCCAACCGTACCAATGGCCTGGTTGAACCTGATAAAGACAATCTGGCACCTGACCCACCGGGCGACTGCCGCGGTCATTAATGCCCAAATCAATGGCTAACAAACGCCCAGCCTGGTCGAAACCCAGACCATAAGGATTACGTAACCCCCAAGCCACCAGCTCCAGTTTTGAGCCATCGGGCAAACAACGCATCACCGCTGCGGTACAGGGTAACTGCGCGTTTAGCGCTTGTCCGTCAACGGTGGTTTGACCAAACGGCTGAAACGCCCCGGTACTAATCACTTGTTCTGTGCCTTGTGGGTCAGCGCAGTTGGCATTAAAACCCGTTAGAGTGATATCACCACCGGCAATATCCGCCGGATGCGGACACTGTCGAAGCCAACTGACCTGCGATGCATCCGGTCCAACAATACCGCTATTGGTCAATGCGCCTTGGCCGAAATACAACCAACCATCATCACCCATTACCGCCATATTGGTATGGTAATTACCGCCGCCGGGCAAGTTATCCAGCACGGTTGTGCGGGTTTGCTCGGTTAAATCAATCACCGAAATACGCCCAGGATTGCCACCTTCGGCGACATACATCAAATCACCGTCAATAGACAAGCCATTCACCGGAGGGCGCAAACCCGCCATCAAACAGTGTCGTTCACCCTCTGGGGTTATCCGCCATATTTTGCCACCCGCGGGTTTGTCATTGGTGTGAGGCAATGGCAAACCACTTTCGGCAACATACAAGTTGCCTTGGCCATCAAACACCGCGCTGGTGGGTAAATGAAACCGCTGCGAGGACAGCTCAATCATTGCGGGCAACCATTTTTCATCCATTGTTGGTAGGTGTCTAAAAAGCACTGACTGAATGGCTCGCGCGGTGGCGGTGGCATTGAACCGCTTTCAATTTGGGTCCAAATCAGTTGGGCGTTTTCTTTCACCGCTTCATAATTGGTCAGGTCTAAACGCCACATCATTTGATTACGATAAGGGGCGAAAGCCGGCTCAATATCTTTGTTGAAGGTCACAAAGTCACCGGATCCGCTATTACCGCATTGGCTGGCAAAACACCCTTTCTTTTTCTTACTCATGATTAATTCCTGCTATTTGTTTGATAGGAAACTATGATGTAGCACCAAGCAACATCATCGAGCCAATGGCGGTGATACATGCCCCGCTAAACCAGCGACGTTTCACTCTGGCTTGCACCATCTTGCCCAACCACAACCCAGCCACACATGCCATCGCTGACAACAAACCCATCAAAAAACTGGCACCAAAAGCACTGTTGCCCTGCACCGTCCCGGTGGCAGCAATAAAATTATCAATCGCCATCAAAGGGGGCACCGCAAACACCAAACTGCCTGAACGAACCAACCGCTGCAAACGCCCGCTAACACCTTCCCCACCAATGACCAGCCCACCCATGACCAAACCACCAATAACCAACAAATACACAGGAGCCAACCATTCAAATACAGCCAACCAAGCCAATGGCATTAACTGAGCTCCTGCGAAAAAGCCCAGCATGGTCATCGACATTTCAGCGACCATAAATAACCCCACCAGCAACATCTGACGACGGGCTGACAACTCTAGGGTACCCAACCCGGCGCAGACGATAAAATTATCCAGTCCGACCATAAAAATCGTTAATATGGAAATCATGCGCATTCTCCTGGTTTGGCTGTGCTGCGTCGTTGCCCAAGGTGATCAAGCTGGTCAAGGTGGTAAATTCGTAAAATACCACCGTCGCTGTCCTCACCGGTGCCAAGGATTAATCCCCCTGCCACCACGTAATTACCCGCCACCGCAGGGCCGAGGCAATAACCATAACCACCGTTAAAACCACCCGTTTGAGAACCCAGAACATCGGTCCACAATAACTTGCCATCACTGACTCTAAAGGCATAAAGCGCCACTTTGGTGGTCGAGCAAAACACCACGTCATTGGCCACTGCCGGTGAAGAAATGCCCGAATCCTGATTGGTCATATACATACCCACCGGACCATCTGGGCTTGACATAGTAACGTTGTCTAGCCGATAGCGATCAAAACTTTGGTAAGCGGCATACACCGGATCTAACACGGTCACGGTTTCCATCGGCCAGCTATCGTTGAGCTTA
The DNA here is from genome assembly GCA_047617105.1 of Phenylobacterium sp. Taxonomy (GTDB): domain Bacteria; phylum Pseudomonadota; class Gammaproteobacteria; order Enterobacterales; family Alteromonadaceae; genus JABSOG01. The sequence goes on from JBLGCB010000032.1 coordinate 7,850, forward strand.
TTGGTAGAATCCATCGCCCGCATAAACGGCGTGGTTTGGGCATCATTGCCCGGCGCTATATAGTGATAATTGTTGCCACCAAGGCAGATAAACACATTCGGATCGCAATCATCATCAATCGCCGGGGTAGAATAAGTGCCGTGAAAGTTTTCAGCGGGATAGCTGTTAGAAGCCTCATTGCTGATCACCGGATTAGGACTGTCGACGTTTTCTGTTCCATGGGGATCAACGGTAGGAATTTGCGTGCCGTCATTGTAATAAGGCAGCATTTGACGCTGTTCAACCAGTGCCATGGTGTCGGCATCAACGATGACAAAGGAACCGTTTTTACACGCCGCCCCCACCACGCGGCGGCCTTTGAGATTAAACACAATCGGCGAGGCACCAAAATCAACATCGGTGTCTGAGCTGCGATAGCTCGATTCGGCGTCCATTTGATAAAACCCTTTAAAATCACCACATTGGGCATCCAGCGACAAAATGCCGTATGAATACTTCGGTGGCGGGGCATTATTTAACCCATCTGGGGTCGAATAAGTATGCGACACGCCATTGTCTTCTGGTGCCGGATTACCTGTGGTGGCATAAATCCGACCCAGCTGTTCATCGTAACTGAGCGCGGTCCACACCGAACTGCCACGATCATTTATAAAACCACAATACGAGCTATAACCCTCTGCGCCACATTCAGACAGCACCTGAGAAGGCAGCTGATTCACCGCATTATCTTTGTCTTGTTCAAACTGATTGGTGCAAAAAATCCATAACACATCACCGCTGCTGGCATCGAGGCAAAAAATAAAACCAAACAGCGCATCATTTTCACCCTCACCAATGCCGACGTAGATTTTGCCATCAACCACCAATGGCGATGACCAGCCTTCGGCTTTAGGTGCCTGACCATTATCATTATTGACTGGTTGTTTATGCTGTGGGTCTGGATTACGTAAATTGATTTTCCATTTACAGCTCAGCGACTCATTGGCTTCGAGACAATATAAATGGCCATCAAATGCACTGAAATAGACAAAACCATCACACACCGTTGGGGTACAGCCCATGCCACAAAAGCCATGCGTATCGCCCTCGGCCGCACTCGTCGGCCAACTAAACTTGCCCGCACGATTGCCCGTGGCCAATTCAATGCGGTGCAGATGGCCGCCATTTTCAGCCGCCTCGCCACCAATCGCCACACTGTTGGCGGTGCCAACATAAATGTAACCCTCGGCAATCGCCGGAGTTGACATAATTGGCCCGCCTAATTGCATCGATTTGATGATCTTAAGATGTTCGACATTATCTGCGGTGATGCCCGACCCTCGTACACAACCCGTTCGTTGCGAATTACCGTGGTAGGTCCACCAATCGTGTTCTTGACTCATTTTTATTTGCTCCTAATGGTTGCACCACCTAAGGGATGGTGCTTACACAAAAGCGCCGTACCCTTGAATTTTACTTTTGTTCTACCCTACGGTTGGATAATTGGATCTTGCCCTCGCAACGCCGAATTCTCTTGCCATAACTGGGTTTGATTAACCTTAATCGGCGTGCTCACTTGTTCATTTGAAATCCGGCCACTTTGGGCAAAAAACGCAATCGGGTTATCAAACAATACCTTGGCGATATCTGCCTCACTGAATCCGGCTTTGGCCATTTCAGCGCCCGTTTTTGGCACTTTTAGTGGATCGCTACAACCCCAATCAGCGGCACTATTAACCACCATTTTTTCGGTGCCATATTGCTGTAACAAAGACACCATGCGGGTTTCAGACATTTTGGTATTGGGATAAATAGAATGGCCACGCCAGCAATCGGTTTCCATCGCCAGCGGTAAAGTTTGTTCGTTGAGGTGATCGATGATCACCATATGTTCGGGGATGCCCACTTCCTTAATCAACGCAATGGTGCGTTTGGTGCCACCGATTTTATCTCGGTGCGGGGTATGAATCAGCACAGGCAATTCAAATTCCATCGCCAACTCCATTTGCTGCGCCATAAAGCGGTCTTCTTCTGGGGTGATATCGTCATAACCAATCTCACCCACCGCCACCACACCGTCTTTGGCCAAATAACGCGGTAAAATCTTAATCACCTCTTCAGCCACCGACAAATCGTTGGCTTCTTTGGGGTTTAAGCCCATGGTACAAAAATGATGGATTCCAAACTGACTGGCTCGAAAGCGCTCCCAGCCAATCAAAGTATCAAAATAATCGATGAAACTGCCCACTGAAGTGCGGGGCTGACCTTGCCAGAAAGCGGGTTCAATCACCCCGACAATACCAGCGGCAAACATACGTTCATAATCATCGGTGGTGCGCGACACCATGTGAATATGTGGATCGAAATAGTTCATGGTAAACATCCTTTATTTATTATCTAAGGCAGCACTGAGCAACGTCTTAATTCGTGCTTCGTGTTCAACCTTGTTTTGTTGTTCTAATATCGACCAAAATGTTGCATCCACATTCTGCGTTGTCCAGCTTTCTAATTTCATGCAACGCAGCAGGCTCAACAGGCAATAATAGCGCTGTAATGGTTCTTCGTCGGTGACAAATGTCAGATAGGTGGTTTGTTCGGCGGGTCTCAAGTCAATAAAGTCAATCGCCAGCCAAATAGAGATGGGCGGTATTCGCCCAGCCGCGAGGCGTTCGTTGACCAAATCCATCGCCAGCGCCGACAGTTTGGGCGATAGACGGCTTTTCAGCCCAATCATCATTTTGATATCTAAATCCATAAATAACGACTTTAATACCAGTTGATGAAAAGCCCGGTCATCGTAGTTTTGCACCGGGTAAGGGTTATTCAAGGCAATGGCAGAAAACAAGTCAACGCTGTTGGTGCGCCCGGTGGCAACGGCCAAGTCGACCAATTGCGCCTCAGGGTCAATCAAACACAATCCTTTAATTATTGCCATTTTTTCGTTTTCATCACCAAACTTAAACGCCGCTTTAATCAATTCGGCGCCATTAATGGCAGAGGTCTCGACCAGCTGAGCCAGCAACAACAAACGTCCTGCCTCATCGGCTTGCCACTGACAACGACCGGGTAAATCATCCAATACCTTGGTGCCCAGTTTACGGCGAGCCGTGGCGCTAAAACGCAAGTGGTCTTCAACCACTGAAGTTTTATTTTCTTCGGGTGACAGCTTATGTAACGCGGTTTTTAGCCAGTCAGATGCATCATCGGATAATTGCCACCATAACGCCGTCGCAAGGTCGGTTATATATAATCTGGACACTTTTGCCTCCTCAACCATTTAAAACATTCGCAGCGGGACGCAGCTCCCACAAACCACAAACTACAAAATGCTATGTCCCACTGACCCACCGATGTAACCGGGGGATCAACAAAAACACCGCCAAACACAATAAACTCGGCAACACCGCCTGAACACTGGCGAGCATCAACCCATCAAGCAACGGAATAGCCGCCAACAAACCACCAATACAAGCCTTAACATTGGGCTGTCCGGCCCCCAATACCAAGCGTAATCGGCTGATCACCCAAGCCATAAACCCGACCAAAAATAACCAAAAATACCACGAGCCGTAACCCGAGCAAGCCGCGACAAGCACAGGGCTAAACAACAATAACAACGGCCATAACCGGGTCACTCGATTAAGATGCTCATGGCGCGCCAAATACGTTAATCCGGCGATATACAACAACAACGACAATCCTGCCAACGTCACCTTAACGGTCAATTCTGCCAGTAATAACGCGCCAATAAGATACACCCCTAAACGACACGCCCCCATAATAAAAGCACTGTGGGCGAAACGTTTATGCCAAGCGTTATAAGCAATGATGGTCAGTGCCAACGACAACCCCGCAAACAAGCCGGTATAATTTTGATACCAATCCACCAAACCAGGACCAGGGCTGACCAGATGATACAGATAACCGATATACACCACCGATAGGCACAACATCCCAGTGCCCATCAGCCACACCGTTTTCACCGCGATATCGCCGGTAGCAATCGGTCTTGGGTTATTGTTTTTGGTATCCCAGTCAGCATCAAAAGCATCATTTAAAAACATTCCGCCCAGATACATCATCGACAACGCCAATAATACCCCTAGCCAAACCAGCACAGGCTGTTGAGGCAGCTGGTTCATCGACATAACATCCATTGACAGTGCATCAGATTGGGTGATTAACGCCGGGGTTAGAATGCTGGCCTGAGCCAATACTCCGGCAGCCAGCACATTGGTCCATATGGTCGGTAAATTAGACACTCGTCCGAGGGTCAGCAGGGTTTTCAATTGCATGTAATTATTCCTGATGCGCCTTGGTTTTGGAGGTAATGGATTCTAAAAGGTCAGCTTTGACGGTCAAGGCTCGCTGTTTCAGCCATGCCAGTGCATCAAGCAAATCGCTGTTATTAAGGGTATTCACTTCTTTACCAATGCCAATGTCGCTCAACAACGTAATGCACAACTCGCCACCAAGATGCTGACGAAACTCTTCGAGTCCAGCAAATACCAGCGGTGCGCCCTGGTCATCTTGTTGCTCTAATCCCTGATGCCATAATTCAAAACCAAGATTTTCGAGCAGACCAATCAGCTGTAACGCTTTGTCTTCGGCCAAAAAGCCAATATTCGCCGCATAGCGGGCATCCAGCGCCATACCAATGGCCACCGCTTCACCATGACGAATGGTGTAATTGGCAATAGCTTCTAACTTGTGGGCGCTCCAGTGACCATAATCCAGCGGTCTGGCACTACCGCTTTCAAACGGGTCTCCAGCGCCTGTGATTTGATTGAGGTGTAACTGGGCACAGCGATATATGGCATAACCGCTGGCCTCGTCTTCAAAACGACTCAATGCCCCAGCGTTGCTGACCATCCACTGAAAAAACTCACCATCACGAATGGCCGCCACTTTCACTGCTTCTGCCAACCCAGCCCGGCGGTCTCTGACCGATAAGGTTTGCAATAACGACGCATCATTGAGCACCGCCAGAGGAGTCGAAAAAGTACCAATCAGGTTTTTGGTATTAAACAAATTAATGCCATTTTTAACCCCGACGCCAGCATCATTTTGCGCCAGCACCGTGCTTGGCATTCGTAAAAACTTAAGCCCTCGATGAAAAGTGGTGCAGGCATAACCCACCGCGTCGAGCACCGCGCCGCCACCAATGGTTATCACACAACAATGGCGGTCGACTTTATGGTTTAACAATTGCTGATAAATACGCTCAATTTGCTCGGGTTGCTTGGCCGCTTCGCCACCGACAATCATTTCGGGATTAGCCATTAGATTCAGTGCTGCGCTGTGGTGGGCAAAATAACCCTTAATATCATCGCATAACGCTGGGTTACCCTGTATCACGCCTTCATCAATGTAGATGAATACGTTTTGTTTAACTGGGGATTGAGGGCATTGGGGGCTTAACACATTTCGTAGTGCCGGGTTGGTTGGGTTAAAGACTTTGTTTTCAAATAATACCGGATAGTGATGAGCGAGTTTAAATTCGGCATGAATGGTTTGGATAGCGGTTATTCCTTTTGACGTTGAAGCTAAGGACGTTGAAGCTGGGGACGTTGAACCTGAGCCGCTAAAACGTTGCCACACCAGTTTAAGTAACCAGGCGAATGCAGGCACGGCAATACTGCCGCCAATCACCAATAACAATGAACTTTGCGCGCCAGCCTTAGCGCCGACATACCCATAAGCCGCGGCAAGACCGGTATTGGCCAGCGCACAAATCAGCATAAATGGCCATAACGGATAGCGCACCAAACCGGCCGCAATCACCGAGGTTTCGGCCAGTATAGGCACGCCTCGTAGGGCCACCAGCGCCCCCGGACCCACTTTACTGGCGAATACCCGGGCTTTGTCGAGGTCATTTTGGTCAATCCAGCGCCGGACAAACATGCGTTCAGAGCCTGCGCCTATTAAATAACCGCAACAGCAACTGAGCATTAAGCCGAGCCAAATGGTCAACGCACCGCCCCAAAACCCCAGCGTGGTGGCAGCAAACACCGCCACAATACTTGACGGTATCGGCAACACCGTGTCGAGCGCCAATACCGCAATTAAAAATAATGCCAGCAACCAAATGCCGCCAGAAGACGTTAAGTTTTGTCCAACGGTGTTAATCCATTCGGTGCTGTGTTGTTCGAACAACACAAACACCGCCATAATCACCAGCATCACGGTAACCAATACCGTGGTGAATAAATAGACTAATCGCGAACCTGATCTTGTTGCACTGTGCATAATTACCACTCATTTGGACCCAGTTTAATTGTACAAGCATAGATGACGTTGGCAGAAAAGATAAAAAAATTAACAAAAAAATGAAAAAAAGTGTTTCTGACAGGGAAAAAGACCGTTAATTGATATTAATCGTGAGTGAAACCCGGTGGTGAAGGGTTTAGTCTAGGTCATTAGAAAAAACCAAATGTTGGAATTTATCACTTCCAATCTTTGGCTTTATGATTTGTCTAATTTATTCGCCGTAGGATTGGTTGGTCCGACATCTCGGAAACCCATCAAAACCATGGGCTTCGGTCAAAATCGATGGGGTTCCCCCATCCTACATCCCACCCCACATTCGTAATAACGCTGTGCTAATATCTGGATCGGTGCGCTCCAAAGAAGCCGGATCTCGATTGGACTGATGATAAACCGCAGCGGCTTTAAATAGGTCGATTTCACGGCGAAAGTGGCTGGTGAAGGTGGTTTGTAGTAAATCGGCGATATCACTGAGGAATTCAGGGTCTTCGCATTGAGCAAGTAAAACGTTCAAACTGGCATTAACCACTTTTTGTGGATAAATAGAGTGTAATACTGCCCCCGGGTCACTTTTAATCTCAGGCGCCAAAGCTAAGATAAAATCTACAGCGCAGGCATAGGCTTGTGCTCGATCGCCCTCTTGAATGATTTTACATAATAAATGACCTGGGGCGTCAGTATCCCTATACCCAATATAAATTTCAAAATCTTCCTTCTCTTGTTGCCAAAGTTGTATAAGGGCAAACCATTGCTTCGCCCTAGTGGCGGCCAAAAATAACAGTCTAAGCCTAGCAAAAGGTTTTGGTATCGTGTTATCACTATTTAATCTACTAATGGCAATCAATTCACGAAACTGAAGGACACAATCAGGAATAATCACTTTACCAGCAAGCGTGAGCAGCTCAATAATCAACCATGTCTGTTCGAATCGCTCACTTTTAAAAGGCGAACCAGCAACACAAGCGAGCCCTGCTCGAATAGAATCCAAAGCTTCGCTGTACTGTTCTAGAGCCTTAAACGATTGGGTGACACACCATAACGCCTGCGCCTGTAGCGGTTTGTAACCAACCTCCTTAGATAGCGCAATTGCCTGATCTCCAATTTCAACAGCCTCTCCATAACGATTTAAAGACCATAGACTATAAGCGACGCTATCTAATAACCATAGTTTTTCATAACTATCATTAGTCTTCTCAGCAAGGGTAATGGCTTTACATGCTGTATCCAAAGCCTCTTCATAACGAGCCAGTCTGACCAAAATGCAAGCTATAAAACGCAGCTGATTTACTTGCAGTCGACTATCGCCCACTTTTTTAGCCATCGTCGATGCTTGTTGAAAAAAAGATAATGCTTTTTCTGGAAAATCATCGGCCAATGCAAAAGCTTTATCTCCTAGCGCCCTAATGGCTAAAACTGGTGATGTGATAAACTCCGCTTGCTCCCCTGATACGCCCAATCGATTATTAGTCGCAACATTATCTTGAGCAATTCGACTTAAATAGAGTCCAAACTCCCTGTTTGCAATACAAACAAGTTCAGGCACATCTCCTGCTTTATCCACAGCTTGCTGAAAATAGTGTTGAGTTTTGCTTTGCAATCCCAAATTTAGCGATGATGCCGCCATCAATATTAACCATAAAGCATTCACTTCATTGGGCAACTCTCCTGATAACGCGATCTGACTGGCACTATAAGTTTGTTCAGCGCTATCTTCCAAATTCAAAATAGCCTGAATTAAATCATCTCTATTCTCTTGACCTAATGGATTAACTAAAATGGCCTCAACAGCGAGCAAATAACCCTCAAACCTCTCCTGAAGCATATTTAAATAACTATATAAAGATCTATTCCCCCCCTCCTCAGCACTGGCCAAATCCGCCAACAACCGCCCTTCCTTCAACATACCCTCATCCAAAAACTGCCCAGCCTTCTCCCGCTTTTCATCAGTAGTAAAAAAAGTCTTCAACAAATCCGTGATCGCCAACAGCGGGCTATCCTCACGGGCTACACCGCCATAACGGGTGCGATAAAAATGCACAAACACTCGATCAGTCACCCGATACAAAGTCTCGCGCCCACCTGTGACCTTTTTACCCACCACAATCTGATTACGCTGCAACTCAGCAAAAGCCCTGGCCACCCGGTTTTGCTGGGTGCCCACCCTTTCAGCCAACTCAGACTGCGAGCAAGGCTCGCCACCGCGAATTAATGCATCCAACAAGGTTCTCGCTTTGGCCGTTAAATCATCAATGCGACGACGATAATAATCCGCCAATTCATCCACCAGACCATCGAGGGTTTCAGCCACACTCAGAACATCTTCAGTGGTGATCACATCACCCAGTAAACGCGCCAACCGCGGATTACCGCCAATAAATCCACTGATGGCTCGGGCCTTGGCAATCTGTTCATCGCTTAATTCAGGCTGTCCTTTGAATTGACGCAAAGCTTTAAAATAATCAATGCAATCATCTTCATGCCACGGTAACAAATGAATGGTTTCAAACGCTTGAAACAACGGTTTGTCATAATCTACATCAACGCTGCCAGTCGCCGTAGCAAACAACATAATTCGATTGCCCTTACGAGTGATCCATTTACGCAATGCCTGTTGGTCTACGTCGGCTTTAAAGATATCGCTCATCAGGCTATCAAGGTTTTCGATAACGGCAATCAACAAACCCTGACCAGGTGAAAATACTTCATCTAACGCCGCATCAAGCGCCGCCACCGCATTATCCCAAGCATCTTCATCGTCGTCCCACATCGACGTGACTTGGTCCCAGCCTTCTCCTGTCACGATCCGGCGAATTTCTTTCAGTAAACTCGCCGGGCTGCTGACATTTCGCTGCTCTTCGGGCAATAGTGCATAAGACACCGCCGCGCCCTCATTGGCCAAACCTCGACTGTCAATTTCAATCAGTCGGGTCATATACGATTTACCAAAGCCACGCGGAGCCCTGACCAATACATGCTGTAGCTGGCCCGTGCCTGCTTGTATATTGAGTTTAACCAAATCAAAGATTTGTTCACGTATGGCCGCACGCCCGGTTTCAAGGCTGAGGATCGCATCATCTGGGGTATCGTGCGTATTAAAACGGCGAATAGGAGAAGTGCTCATTGGTTAAGTCCTTTGTTATTTTTCTTTGCGGCTAGGTTACGGTTTTTTTTGCCACGCTGTTGCCACCAAATACTCACCAAAGGAGAAGATAAGCGCCAGCATTCGCTGCCATCACGAGCGACCCGACAAGCCAAAAAACCATCTTCTTTTAAGATTTGTAATGTTTCATCTAAATCAACGACTTCATCAAATGCTTCACGATTAACCAACCCATCATCAGCAGCAATTTGAGCAAAAACAACACGACTCAAATCACGTAAGGGCACATCATAGATTTTTAAGCGGCCATCAAACTGGGCAAAAAAGGTCACATCCCAAGCAGGACGAATCTGTTCAGCAAACAAATCTTCAACTTGTTCACCACCAAAGGCTCTCGCCGCTTTAATACGGCTAAAAGCATATTGAATAAAGCTGGGATAAAAAGCGGCGACTTCATCAAGCAGAGTTTCAGTGGTTTCAGGTAACCAGCCCTTAGCGGTTGAGTTGGCCACTAGGGCATTGACCATCTCCTGCGCTTCTGCTCTTTGTGTCAGCGGATGTATATCAATAGAAATACAATCATTAAAATGGACGAATTCAAGTTGATATTCTCTGATCAAAAACTTCATTCCGATTGAACCGCTAATCACCATAGTGATGGGGCCAGCACGCCACTGGCGAAAGGTCGCCAATAAGGTATCAACAAAGTCTCTGCCACCTTCATGCGCTAGCAAGTTTTTGCACATATATGGAAACTCATCAATCATTAAAATCAGCTGAACACCGCTTTCTTTGATTGCAGCGGTGATTTCATTGCAAACAGGCTGCCAAAAGCTCGGCAGGTGTTTGGCTAACTCGCTATCACCGCCGCCCTTGTTCTTAAATAACAACTCAAAACCCTTTTTTAACCCTTCGGGCAAAAAACGATTCGCCACCAGTTTTTTCTTCAGGTTGTCGAATAAAGCCCCATCAGTAGGCAGTTTCAGCAGTATTTCGGTCAACAATTTATCCAGCGCATTAAAATCCTGAGCATCAATTTCAACAATAATATGCGCTTTGGCATCCAGCTCGATGATTCTCGCCGCTTCTTTCATTGCCGACGACTTGCCAATACGACGTAAACCAAACAGCGACACACTCTCGCCCGCTTTTAAGGTTTCAACCAAATTATCAACCACCTCAGGTCGAGGCCAAAATTGATCGCCCGACACTGCACCGCCATAATGGCCCTGCAATAATCGGCTGGTTTGATCTGATCGCTCATTCATTTTGCTGGCTCCTGAGTGAGTAACAGTAAAGTATCTGTTACTTTAGATATCTGCAATTGCAGATACTTGATTATTACTTATCATAGGCTTGGGTTAAGTATCTGTCAACGCAGATATCTGCGATTACAGATAGTTAACGGCCATTATTTGTACTCACCCAGCAATAAGCGCCCCAAACACTATTCACCGTCATACGCTTGTCACGAAATCAGGTTACACTATTGCTCTTTTACACGATAAAGTGCATAATCCGGTTAACCCGAATTTAACAAAATGATACTTAATATACCAATTTGGTAACAAGCTTAATAAGATCAACAATAAAATTGTTTACTTTCAATGACTTAATAAATTACACTCGCGGAACAAGTAATGAAAGAAACAGAATCGTTAGCTCAGCAAATAGAAGATTTGCGTAGAGAAAACCTGCGGCTTAACGCCCAGTTACAACTTACGGCCGAGCAGGCCCACCAATTACGCAGCGAAGCGCTTCATAATGACATCATCGATTCATTGATCAGCGAACGCTTTGACTTGTCTAAAAGTTCTCTTCAATGCAGTCAATTGCAAAGCCGTTTTTTACAAACGTTTTCGCAATTGTGTGACAGCAAGTCCACCAGTATCTACAGCCTCGACCCCACCAACGGCTATTTTAAACTTGAATGCTATTACTCTGCCGGCGGTCATCGTCCGCAAAAAGAATTTGCCAGCGCTGATGCACCCGTTTATATTTCTAACACTCAGGACGATTTTTGTAATTTCATTATCGCCCCCATGCGGTTCGCCGCAGGCACTGAAGATATTCACTGGTATTACGATAAATCCAGCCAAAGAGCCATTCTGGTGGCCTACCACCACGAAGAGACACTCAAAGATGATATCTTTGCTCACCTCAGTGACAAGGTATTACGCACCTCTTTACAGCTGTACCAAGACATTCTGATCAAACAAAATATTAAAGAACAGCTCATTCATCAAGCCACCATCGATCCGATGACCGGATTGCCCAATCGCAATCTGGCCTTTGATCGCCTCGGTCAGGCCATGCTGTCTCGACTCACTGAAGAAAAAATTGTTTTCGCGATGTTCGTCGATATCGCCCATTTCAAAGACATCAACGAGGCCTTTGGCCATGATACTGGCGATTCAATCCTCGAAATTATTGCCCATCGAATCCGTAATGCTGTGCGTGACGTCGATACTGTTGCCCGCCTCAGCGGCGATGAGTTTTTGATCATCCTCGAAAACGCCAATAAAGCCAAAGCCGCCAAAGTGGTGGCCAAAAATGTGATTGAGGCCATTTCAGCCCCACTGAATTATGAAAACAGAGAATTATTAATTGCTTCAAACATCGGCATCAGCGCTTATCCAGGTGATGGTGATGATGCCTCGGTGCTGATCAAAAACGCCGATGCGGCGATGTATCAATCCAGAAAAATGGGCATCAATCAATTTCAGTTTTATACCCAGGCAATGAACGAAGAAGTGGCCCACCGCATGGCCATTGAAGCCGGTTTGCAAAAGGCGGTGCAAAATGATGAATTTACTCTGCACTACCAACCACTGGTTGATATCAGCACTGGCAGCATTGTTACCGTTGAAGCGCTGATCCGCTGGAATTCTGCCGAACTCGGTGCGGTTCCACCAGACAGCTTTATCAGCATCGCCGAAGAAGATGGTTTTATTATTCCGATTGGTTATTGGGTGATTGAAGAAGCCTGTGACCAGCTTAACCGCTGGAAACACGAAGGCATTGATAACCTGACCATCGCCATCAATATCTCGGTGCGCCAACTACATGAACCGTCGTTTGTCGAACGACTGATGAATATTTTGACCGCGCGCAATATTACCACCGACAAAATCGAATTGGAGATCACCGAAGGCATTTTAATTACCGATGCCCAAGGGGCCGACAGTGTCTTAACTGCGTTGCACCAGTTGGGCTTCAAGTTATCGTTGGATGATTTTGGCACTGGTTATTCGGCGCTCAGCTATTTAAACAACTATCATTTTGATAATCTTAAAATTGACCGTTCGTTTATCACCAATATGGTTAACACCGCCAAAGACCGGGCGTTAATTAATGCCATTGTCGCCATGGCCCATCAGCTGAATTTAAAAGTGATTGCCGAAGGGGTCGAAAACATCGAAGAACTGAATTATTTACAATCGCAAAACTGTGACTATATTCAGGGGTTTTATTTCAGTAAACCGGTGCCCGCAGCGCAAATCAGCGAAAGCTTTTTTGGCGATACCTTGCAAAGTGCCTAAGCTATCGCCAAACCTTAAAAAGCAGCACCAAAAACCATGAAACGTCAATTAACCGCACAAATCCTGCTAATACACATCGTAAGTCTGTTGTCCTTCGGGGCAACAGCGCGAACACCTCATATGGCCCTTCAAGCAAGCACCCCCGTCAAAAGCCATCAACAACAGATCACCGAATGGCAAAAAGATCGCCATGAGTATCTTAAAAAAGAAGATGGTTGGCTAAGTCTAACAGGCTTGTTCTGGTTAACCTCCGGGATGAATGGCATCGGCAGTGAAAGCGACAACAAAGTGATTTTGCCCAAAGATAAAGCGGTTGATTATCTGGGCAGTTATCTGCTTAATGATGGCAAAATCACCGCCAACTTTCCGCCTAACAGCCAGGTGTTTGAAGATGGCAAAGCGGTGTTAAGACAAACCATTGAAACCGATCACCAACAAAAAGCGACCATTCTTAACCATGGTTCGCTGTCGTGGTATGTGATTGAACGCGAGGGTCGTTTTGGTGTCAGGGTCAGAGATTCACAACTGCCACAGCAAAAGAGTCTGGCGACGTTGGGTTATTTTGATATCAATCCGGCGTGGATTATCGATGCGACTTTTACCCCTTACAAAGAAGACAAACAACTCCAAGTGCCCACAGTAATGGACTGGTATTGGCAAGCCAGCTCACCGGGTCAGGTCACATTTAGCAAAGATGGCCAACAACATCAGCTCGATATCATCGACAGCGGTGATGTCTACTTTATTATCTTCGGCGATAAAACCAATGGCGGCCAAACCTATGGTGCGGGTCGTTTTTTATATATCGACAAACCCAAAGCGGGTCAATCGCTCACTGAACTGACCATCGATTTTAATATGGCCCATAACCCACCTTGCGTATTCACCCCTTTTGCCACCTGCCCGTTACCACCACCGCAAAATAAACTGGCGTTAGATGTGACTGCCGGAGAGAAAAACTTTCACCTGTAACTGTTCAGCGCACTCATCTTTCGCCCCATAACGGCGTTATTGTCGTACTCAAACAGTTACATATGAGCTATATGCGCCTATTTTCCGTGCGACAATGCCTTGTTCTGAAGCAAAACCTACGCACGCTGAGTAGTTACATTTATTTTTAATGATTCACCGTTATAAAATGATATTGAAACTTTATAACGACTGATATACTTTGACCAAATTCCATGAAGAATCAATACGATGTTTATAACAAAATTTTCCTTAACTTATGCCAACCCCAATACAACAGTCAGCGAGATCTGCTTTAATAAACTGAATGTCTTGGTAGGTGTTTCTGGTGCAGGAAAAACAACGATTATGAATGCCCTGTTTAGCGTGATCCAAATAGCGCAAGGCAAATCGTATCCACTTGAAAGCTGGGAAATGACGTTTGTTGATAATAAAAATCGAAAAGTTAATTGGCAAGGTCGTTTTACCACGGCAGTTGAGCAGAACAAAGAAGAAGAGACAACTACAGAATTACTAGAAGAAAAATTAATCATTGCAGGCGATGTTATCTTTGATAAAGCAAATGGAAAAACAACTTATAAAGGCAATGTTCTTCCTGTTTTAGAAAAATACACCAGTAACATTTACCTCTTGCGTGAAGACGAGACCATAAAATCTATTTATGACTCATTAGAATCGATTATCATTGTCTACAACAATAGCCACTCACACACCGAAAGCATAAACGCCTCTATCATTAATGAAACCCATTGGGACAAAGCAAAAACATTCTTTAGCCACAATAAAAAAAGTTCAATCAATGAGTTGCATCGTTCTTTACCAGCAATAAACAGCACTGAAAAACTATTTTTCGCCAGTCAGTTTGATCTTGCCTCTTTTGATAACTTTAACTTTATTTACACCAGTATATTTGACAATGTTAAGTCCATTACCCCTCAAATCATGCCAATATATCCAGAAAAAGGCACTGCCAGTAAACGTAAAGCCCTTCATTTTACGCTAGCGTTAAAAGACGGCTCTGTGATAGAGCAATTTGACATTTCATCAGGCATGTACAAAACCATGATGTTATTGGCTGAATTGTTATTAAGTAGCGACAACACGGTATTATTGATTGATGAGATAGAAAACAGTTTAGGCATAAACTGCTTACCTGATATTATCCAAGAGATAAAATCAGCGCCCTTTCAATGTATCATCAGCACTCACCACCCCAAGATCATTAACGATATACCTGCCAAAAGCTGGAAAATCGTCAATCGAAAAGGCGCAGTGATTCACGCCGATGACGCAACGGATATCGCCAACTCATCTAGCCATCACGACCCATTTATTCAGTTGCTCAATAACACCATCTACCAAAATGGCAATGCGTAATGAAGCTGTATTTACTCGTTGAAGGCATCTCATCAGAAATGCAGGTTTACCCAGCATGGATCAATTACTTTTTACCCACGTTAAAGCATCATGATAACTTTGATACATTTAAACACGCCGAGACAGGATTCTACTTGGTATCAGGCATGGGTTATCCATCAATCATCAAGCACATAGGCAATGCAGCCACTGATGTTACGGATACTGCTGACGTAGATTATTTTTTTGTTATTCTCGATAGCGATGAAGAGGCTGTAGATGCAAGAAAAGCTCTGATAGATAACACTTTAAAGCAGCATCAATTCCCGCACAGAACCAATATTGAAGTGGTGATTCAAAAACGCTGCTTCGAAACCCTGTTATTAGCCAATCGCAAAGCGATACCAAGGCAACCCAACACCCGGCCACTGATTGACTATATGCAATATTACGATGTGATAAACCACGACCCAGAATTAATGGGCAATTACTCCGAGGATTACACCCACTCTCAGTTTCATACCGAATACGCGATAAAAGCCCTTCGAGAAAAACGGATCAGGTATACCAAGTCCAATTGTGGCGATGTCGCCACAGCACAATTTATTAAAGAAATAGAACAACGAATCAATGCCACGGGACATTTGGCCTCTTTTTCGACCTTTATTCATCAGTTAAAAATCATTGGTGAAACGATGTCCTAGCCAAAGATAAATTAAGGACAACCCACCGCAACACCACCAGCAATAGCAGGCAAAAGTACCGCACCATCACAAGCTTCTTTATACATCACCCCGCTGTCGGGCGAAAAATATTGCTCAAAAACCGTCTCAGGCACCACATCCCTCAGCGAGTAAGCAGGTATCAAACGGTGTAATTCGCTGAACAAACGCAACGCCCCCTGGCTACCCGTTAAACCCACCGGTGAAAAGTCATCTTTGCCAAGCCAAAAAGTAGTCAGATTTTTCGCATCAAAGCCAGTAAACCAGCTGTCGCGTAATCCATCCGTAGTGCCTGTTTTTCCGGCAAATACGGTGTCAGGATAAAGCGCCTTCAGCCTTCTGGCGGTGCCCGTGCTGGCCGCTTCTTTTAACCCTCTGGTGGTCAGGTAAATCGCCGGATAACTAAAATTCAACTTGGCACTCACCGGACGTTGCCAAATCAATTCACCATCACTGGTGGTCACCGCGATAACCGCCGACAACTTTCTATACACACCCCTGTCGCCGATGGTGGCGTACATCTGGCTCACTTCCAGCGGCGATAATTCCATCGCACCCAAAAATAATGACGGGTATTGCGGTACCGGGCGCTCAACCCCCAACAATTTAAGGCTTTTTGTTACCGGGCCAAGACCCAGTGACATACCAAGGTTCACCGTCGGAATATTTTTTGAACGAGATAACGCCTCTATCAACGACATTTCTCCCTGATGGGTTTTACTGAAGTTCTGTGGCTGCCACTTACCACCACTTTTATTGGTTAGGGTAATGGGTTGATCTTTTAACCGACTCGCCAAAGTATAGCGTTTTGGCTCAGACAAAGCGGTTAAATAAACCGCTGGTTTTATCAACGAACCAATATTACGACGCATATCAATCGCTCGGTTAAACCCGGAGAAATGCACATTTCGCGCCCCGACCATGGCCGTTATCGTCGCTTGTGCCACGTCAACCGACACCGATACCGCTTCGACCTGCTTTATCTGATATTCACTTTCAATTAACGGCAGTTGCTCGATGATCACCCGCTCAGTCGCTCGCTGCAAACGCGGGTCAAGGCTGGTATACACTTTAATGCCATCGCTTAATAACTCGCTGTCGCTGATGGACTGTTTTAATTCTCGTTTGACTTGGCTAATAAACGCCGGATAACGCAGCGGCATAAACTGGCTTTTTTTACTGACCCCCAGCGGCGCATTTATCGCCAACTGATATTCTGTACGATCAAGAATATGGTGCTCAAACATCAGCCGTAGCACCAAATCACGCCTTTTTAACGCACGCTCTGGATGTTTGTGCGGGTTGTAATAACTCGGCCCTTTGATAATCGCCATTAATACTGCAAATTCATGTGGCTCTAACTCATCTACCGGTTTGCTGAAATAATAACGCCCCGCCAAACCAAACCCATGCACCGAACGGTTATGAAACTGACCTAAAAATACTTCATTAATATAAGCTTCAAGGATTTGATCTTTGCTGTAACGAAAGTCCAGCAACAAGGCAATAAAGGCTTCATTAACTTTGCGCACCAGATTACGCTGACTATTAAGATAAAAGTTCTTCGCCAACTGTTGAGTTAAGGTGCTGCCGCCCTGCACCGTTCTGCCCGCTTTAAAGTTTTGCCACAGCGCCCTGAAAATCGCCGTCACCGATACCCCGTAATGATGATAAAACCCTCGGTCTTCCACCAGCAATAAGGCATCCTTAAGCGATTCAGGAAACGCTTCGATAGGCAGAAACTCCCGGTCTTCATGATGAGGTGATGATAAACGTTCGATTAACAGCGGCTCCAAAGAAACTGAAGTGAGGGTTTTATTACTCTGACGTTCGGTGATTTGCACCACCCGCTCACCCTCAAATTCGATAGTGAACCATTGTTCGCTTTGTGTTTTTGTCGGCAAATCAAACGCCCTTCTGACCACCGAGATATGTTTTTTCGCCACCACATACTCCCCGGCACCAGTGAGTTTAATGGATTTGCGATAGTTAAGCGCATTGAGTTCTTCAATCAATTGCGCCTTACTGATAAGCGTACTGGTATCAATGGTTAATGGTTGGGCATAGATTTGGGCGGGAATTTGCCATTTTTGACCTTCAAACTTGCGAGTCACTTTGGCATCGAGGTAAATCAGATAAATACCTAGGCCAAGAATCAACGCCAGGCTCAGCTTAGCGCTGGTTTTAAGCAACCAGGTAGCACCACGTTTCACCGCGGTTTTAATGCGAATGCCGATTGGTTGCTTTGTGGCTGGTTTGGCGGTGGCTTTCTTGGCGGGCTTCTTGGTAGGCTTAGCCGCCGTTTTCTTATCGCTCATGACATTCTCTCGAACTAATCCATTCGTATTTAACCGTCGCCACTATAACATGAAAAACCAGATGAAAAATGCAGATAACAACGGATAGTTTGATTTACAAGGTATAAAACTACCGATACAAAACCACTACCTTTGGTTACAAAGTAAACAACCTGTTAAAATCAGTGAAAAAACTTAACATTTATTTGCAGCTGCAATGAATGTCCTACAATACCCCTACAATACCCCTACAAGCCTTTTAAAATAAGAGCTTTGCATTAATACCACAGTGACAAAAACAGCCTTAACCAAGAGAACACAGCATTTTGACAAAAATAAAACGTTGCAATACCAAATTAACAATGTTAAAAATAGGTTAACACTTGGCCAAAGAGCTAAGGTTAAAAATAGGTTAGGCCTTAGCCGGAGAGCTAAGCTTACAACACAAAATAATCAATAATTGAAAATAACTCAACGAAGGTAGAATAAAACAATGAACAAAACTCAAGCAGCTCTATTAGGCGGTCTTTTAGCATTCACCATGGCCCCAGTTTCAGCAGCAGTAAACAAAGTTAATGTCGATGCAAAAGGCGTTGCACACGCTTTCGGTCTAAGTGCTGACCACAGCTTCGCTTCAAAAGGTTCTTTCGCCACCAAACAAGGCACTCAAAAAGTTAAGTTGGCCATTGCTTATAAAGGCGTTCCTGTATGGGGCCAGCACATTGTTGCTGAGCAAGACGCTAAAGGCAACATTTTCTCAGCGGCTGGTACAGCTAACAAATTCAACGGCGTAAATGTTGTTGCTAAAATTTCAAAAGCTTCTGCGGTTAACGCCTTAAAAGCACAGTTTGGTACTAAAAACATCACTAACCTTGATGTTCAATTGGTATTAGACACTAAATCAATGAAACTGGCTTATAAAGTTATCTTCTTAGATGCTGACTCAGTATCTCGTCCTTTCGGTCTAGTTGACGCGATTGACGGCAACATCATCGAATCAGCTGACATCATGGCGCATAAAGGCAAGCCTGGCGGCGGTAACAGCGGCACTGCATTTGATGCAACTGGCCCTGGCGGAAACAGCAAAACTGGCATGTATTACTACGGCAACGATTTCGGCAACTTAAAAGTGACTGAAAGCGGCGGCAACTGTGTGATGGAAAATGACAACGTTAAAGTCCTGGATTTGAACCACGGTACTCGTGTTTCTCGTAAAGATGGTCCTTTCTCTTTCACTTGTCCTGAAAACTCTTATAAATCAATCAACGGCGCTTATTCTCCGTTAAACGATGCTTTGTACTTCGGTGGCGTTATCTTTGACATGTACGGCGACTGGTATGGTGTTGCACCTTTGAGCCAGAAACTTGAAATGCGCGTTCATTACTCAAGCAACTATGAAAATGCTTTCTGGGACGGAACTGCAATGACTTTCGGTGACGGTGCTACAACTTTCCACCCATTAGTTAGCCTTGACGTATCTGCACACGAAGTAAGCCACGGTGTTACTGAACAGCGTTCAAACTTAGTTTATAGCGGCGAGTCTGGCGGCATGAACGAAGCATTCTCTGATATGGCGGGTGAAGCGGCTAAAAACTTCATGACTGGTACTAACGACTGGCAAGTAGGCGCAGACATCTTTAAAGGTAACGGTGCTTTACGTTACATGGCTAACCCAACTCTTGATGGCCGTTCAATCGACCATACTGATGACATGTATTCTAGTCTTGACGTACACCTTAGCTCAGGTATTTACAACCACGCTTTCTACAACTTGGCTCGTACCGCTGGTTGGAGTGTACAGAGCGCCTTTGGTGTTATGTTACGTGCTAACGACCTTTACTGGACTTCAGGTTCAACTTTCAACGCCGGTGCGTGTGGTGTTGAATCAGCAGCGACTGACCTTGGTCTAGACGCTTCTGACGTAGCTGCTGCTTTCGCTGATGTTGGTGTTAGCTGTCAGTAATTGCTCATTGATTGTCGCCCTTCGACTGGGGTGACGACTGTTACAAAAAAGCCCGGCTTAAATAGCCGGGCTTTTTTGTGAATGCTGTTTTTGCGGGAAACGTTGACGGCAAAATTCACTCACAAAAAAGTAATCTGCTGCGCAGGGCAAAAGCATATACGTGCTCTTTTCCTTGAAATGGCAGGAATCCCAAAGAAGATCATTGGCAAACCTAGTTCCTTATCCTACCCTTGAGTATATCTTCTTCGACTAAATCTAACTATTAAGGAACAACCATGGCAACACTCAGCAATGTACTAGTCTATCACTGGCGAGCTTGGCCGGGTTTTTTAATCAGTCACCTGGTCGACAAAAGCAACCAGCTGCCAGCACGTTATGAAGATGATATCAGTCAGTTTGAACAGGCACTAACCGCCAATATCAAAGCGGTATTATTGCAAATTAACCTCTCTCGGTCTGAACACTTTCCTGAACTGCGCAGCCAATTAATCAGCGATTTGCAACAGCGGGGTTTGCTGGTGCTCAATCAGTTTGTCGGCGACATCACCAAACATAACCTGCATAAGATGTTACACGCAGCCGAAGTGCCTAATGTTAAAGTGCCTCAACAAGGCGACGGGGATGAATGGTTATTTGTCAAGACCAACCTCAACTGGGGCGGAGAAATCGAACAGAGCTTACCCACGGCGTTGCTACCACGATTTTCTGATAGTAGCCCTCGCACACTGCAACGACACAATCAGTATTACAAACGCCAGCGCAAAAACTTAGCCCCGTCACTGTGGCAGGATGATTCGGTGGTGATTGAAAAGTACATCGACAACCCTGAGGATTCATTTTACCGAGTCTATGCTTTTGGCAATGCAGTGGTGGTGGTGAAAGCCCATTCAAAAGATTTGGTGAAAAAAATCAGCGGAGATGACCGAGATTGTAATTACTTTTATCGTCGCGACCAAATCATCAACGACAAAACTCAGCTACCAGTCAATTTACAACACACCATTGCTCAGTTTTTACGTAATATTCGACTCGATTATTTCTGCCTCGATATCGTCCATAATCAAACCGACTATTATGTGATTGATCTTAACCTCACCCCTTATGCCGGGATAAAAGACCAGACCACTGAAGCTACCGAATACCTAATCGCCGGGGCCAATGATTATATTGATCGGCATTTTGCCGCAAATTCAAAGTAAGGGTTATTGATAATCCAAAGGGTCTTTAACCAACAAACGAAAACCATCAAACTGGTAGTTACGTAACCCCTCATCTTTTGCGCTTGGCGTTGCAGGGTCCAGCACCGCTAGGGTTGCCGCTCGTAGTTTGTCTAAATAAGCCACTGGCTGCATGGTTTCATTATGGCCAGGCAACAAAAAGTCGACTTCATCGCGATAACTCAACATAGTTTGCACTGAGTTGAAATAATCCTGAAAACTTGACTCCTCAAAATACAAATAAAGCGGTGCGGGATAGAAACTATCACCGGTTATCATCATACGGTTTTTTCGGTCGACCAAAATCAAGCTGTCTGGGGTATGGCCCGGCACCGCAACCACTTCGATCGGGCGGCCACCAATATCAATGATTTCGCCATTATTGACATAGTGATCAATCTCATAAGCCTTGTTGTCATAAGCATCAATAGAGAACCCCTTAGGTATGTTCTGCCAAAAAGTCTCAGGGGTAACATATTCTGCGCTATATTCATGAGGGTGGCCTTTGGCATTCTCCAACGCAAATGGCTGATTAACCCCATACACAGTTTCAAACTGAAAATTGCCGCTGACATGATCAAAATGGCTATGGGTGTTGATCACAATCACTGGTAAGTTAGTCAGTTGGTCGACCACCGCTTTTAAATCGCCGATACCTTGCAAGGTATCCACCAGCAAGGCTTTTTCTGAGCCAATCAACAAATAACTAATTGCTTCCTGCCACTGGTTGGGTTCATAAATGGCGTAGGTATTATCACTCAACTGATAAACTTCAAACCAGTCTTGACTGGTATCAAACTGTGGGTACTTTGACCATGAAGCGCGGGGCATGACGTCATACCAATGGCTTTGGGCGCTATCAGGTGTTTGAGGTGGCTGAGCACAGGCGGTGAGAAGCAGTCCGGCGCACAGTATTTGACTGGTTATTTTTATCATTTTGCCTCTTAGCAATTGATGAATCACTGTTATAGCCTACTGATAAAATGTCTTTTATCAACGGTGGGATATCATAATCTTTAACAATACATAATAACAGCTAGGCTATACAACCAAGATGCATTGGTAAGAGAAGTCTTTAATAATATTTGTCATGAACTAAAAAATAAAACTGGACTTTAGCAAGGTCAAAAGATTAAACTTTGATGTGGAGGCGTTATGAATATTTCAAAATCTGTCAATGATCAAATTAACCTGATGAAACCAGGCAAGTTCTTTACTTATCAAGATATTGTTGGTTTTGCTGATCACAGCTATGCGGTCATTAAAGCAATAAGCCGACATGCCGAAGGTTTGGGGTTAATGAAGGTCAAAAAGGGTCTTTATTATAAAGTCGTCAATGGCCATTTTGGACCAATGGCACCAAAAGATTCTGATGTCATTCATTACTTCACCACCAATAACAATAAAACGGTAGGTTATATCACAGGTGCTACGTTATATCACCGCTGGGGGTTAACCACTCAACTACCTGCTGAAATTATGATTGCCACCTCAACTAAAAAGCGCGAAAAAGCCGAATTTTCAGGCCTTCGAATTACGACAACTCCAGCGCGCGACAAAGTGAATAAAACCACCATCCCACTATTACAGTTTCTTGATGTGCTTAAAAACATCGATCGGATCCCCGATGCAAATATTAAAGAGGTCATGGCCAAACTTGTGCAAAGACTCAATGTCTATTCTCTAAAGCAAATTAATGCCATGGAAGATATTGCCAT
This sequence comes from Phenylobacterium sp., assembly GCA_047617105.1. Lineage (GTDB taxonomy): Bacteria > Pseudomonadota > Gammaproteobacteria > Enterobacterales > Alteromonadaceae > JABSOG01. Next base: position 30,980 of record JBLGCB010000032.1, read on the forward strand.
TCGAGCCTATACCGCCAGAACTAAAGCTTTATTGGGTGCTGTTCTTGAGCGTTATCTAGACCGTTTGTGCAGTAAATTACACCAAACATTAAACCCGACATCAACATACAAAATCTCGCTCGCCAATCATTTACCAATAAACTTAGAGCGTTGGTATATTGTGTCCACACCAACGTCATAAAAGGGATAAGCGATGTTACTGCATCAAAAATTTATCAAGGAAAATGAGTTAGAGCCATTTGAGATGAATGTACTATCTAAAGCTCGCACCGTATGCGAGAAAATCATGGGGCTTGCTAAGGCATCTTATGGTGACAACCACCTAGATAACTTAAAACAAAAAATCCGCCATTTTTATGATTTGTATTTTTTGCTGTCTGATCAAAATACCCGGCAGTTTGTACTATCAGATGAG
>JBLGCB010000033.1:0-30934 GCA_047617105.1 Phenylobacterium sp.
TCAAGGCTCTTTTTCATAAAGTTTTTTGACTGCCTGGTTATTGTGTAACCAGCGAGGACTCTGCTTTGAACCCTTGCTGTGACTGACTTCCCGTGTCAGTGGATGCGCATTATAGGCAGATGCTTTTTCAATGCAAGCATTATTTTACAAAGAAAGTCATTAACTTGTCATACTTGGTTTGTTTGCATGTTTTGTCGGCGGATTGAGGGTTTTAGCAGCAATTTTGATGGTATATACGAAGGCTAGCAGTAATTGTAGATGATTTATAAAACCCTCAGGGGCAACAAGAAATTTTCTCTATTCCCTGCGAGGGGAAGTTGCGTTATTCTATAGCGATACTTAAAGGCACTATATAGCTATTTGATTGCTATCTGGCAAATCACCATTCAACCCAACAACGGCGAATCTATCCATGATGAATAAAACCCGGCCCTATCGGGGCGTATACCCAACTATTGGCAATAATGTTTATATTGATGAAAGTGCCGTGCTCGTTGGCGCCATCAACCTCGCTGATGATGTCAGTGTCTGGCCATTGGTTGCCGCCCGTGGTGACGTGAATAAAATCACCATCGGTGCCAGAACCAATGTGCAGGATGGTACGGTGTTACACGTGACCAGAAAAGGACCAGGTACACCTGAGGGTTATGAACTGGTCATTGGCGCAGATGTCACTATCGGTCACAAATGCATGTTGCACGGCTGTACACTAGGAAATCGTATTTTGGTCGGTATGGGTGTTATCATCATGGATAATGTCTACGTCGCTGACGATATCATCATTGGTGCAGGTGGCTTGGTACCACAAAATAAGATTCTTGAAAGTGGTTATCTTTATATGGGGAGTCCGGTAGAGAAAAAGCGACGTTTAACTGAGGTAGAATTGCGGTTTTTAAAGGAATCAGCCAATAATTACGTAGAACTCAAGAACGAGTATCTAATTGAAAATTACGCTCATAACTAGTTATCGTCCGAAGTGTCGGCCCAGCAGAAACTAACATCCATGTGAGATTTCTGGAGCAAGCTACATTCAAGCAAGTGGAATTTCGCTTACTTTTCAACAAGTTGAAAAGTAGAGTCATCCATGACCCACATTATCTAGCGCCTAGAAACTTCGTTTCTGGACAGGCACTAACTAACAAGCAACTAATACACTATTTGCAGGCGGGGTTTTCCCCGCTCGGAACCCCACCAAAACGTCATTCAATAACCTTTCTGGGTGATTAGATTTCGCTTCAGAACAAGGCATTGTCGCACGGAAAATAGGCGCATATAGGATATATGCAACTGTTTGAGTACGAAAATAACGCCGTTATGGTGGATAAGATAATTACGCAGAATGGTTATTTAACCATGAACTCAACAGCTGCTTTAAGCTCGTCATCTGAACAATTGCCACAGGTGCCGCGTGCAGGCATGGTACTAAACCCGGTGATCGCATGTTGAACGACAACATCCATCCCTTGTGCTAGACGCTTAGTCCACTCACCACTGTCACCAGGTTTTGGCGCGCCCATTGCACCAGTGCCATGGCAGGCAAAACAACTGGCTTTAAACACGTCTTCACCTGAACGTGGACCTGCGGCAACAGCAGGTGCATCACCCGCAAGGTGCACTTCGCCGATAGGTTGAATTCGCTTGATGATGTCTTCATCAGACTGGCTTTCACCCGCATTAGCTACTGATAAACTGGCCGTTAAAAAGGCAATAGAGGCGATAGAAAATAAAGCTTTATTCATTGTTGTTTAACCCAATATGATTTGTTGATCCGATACAGTCTGCTCTAAGGTGTTAGGACATAGCATAATAAAAGTGCGCAATTATAGCTGAGCTTGGCCATCTTGACCACCGCGCGACCCGAAATATCTTTGAATTATTGCTGTAACTGTTCAGCGCACTCATCTTTCACACCATAACGGCGTTATTTTCGTACTCAAACAGTTGCATATAACCTATATGCGCCTATTTTCCGTGCGACAATGCCTTGTTCTGAAGCGAAATCTAAGCACGCTGAATAGTTACACTATACTTTCCTCGACGACCTGACGCTGATCTTTCAACCATTTATCCACCGTGCCAATCAGTACCCCTGACTCCACTGGCTTAGTAAGAAATTCATCCATTCCCGCAGTAATACACTGCTCTTTGACTTTGTCTAGCGCATTGGCGGTCAACGCGATGATTGGGGTATGCAAATCAGCATCGCTGAGTTGCTCAATCTCCCGGATGGCTTGACTGGCCTCAAACCCATCCATTACTGGCATCAGGCAATCCATTAATATCAGGTCATAAGGACGCTCACCAGACGCCAAACGTTGGCGATATAAATTAACCGCTTCAAGGCCATTAACGGCAATATCAAAAGAATACAACTTCGGATCGCCCAATATCGCCGTCACCACCATTCTGTTGATCTCGGTATCCTCTACCAGTAAAATTTCAGCGGCACCAGCCAAACTGGTATTCTTTTCAGCTATCTCGTCATCTGTTGCCAACGCTGACTCCGTTAATATAGGCTTTATCAATATAGGTTTGGCTTTCGTTGGTGTTTCAAGAGTCAACACCTCACTCTTATCAAGGGTTAAGTGCACCACAAATTCAGCCCCTTGGCCCAATTCACCAGTAACCGTAATTTCTCCGTCCATTTTTTCGACCAGCTTTTTACTGATCCACAAACCCAAGCCAGTACCACCATATTGCCGGGTGGTAGACGAATCCGCCTGACTAAATTCAGTAAACAAAGCGCTAATTTGCTCAGCCGACAAACCAATGCCGGTATCAGACACGCTAATGGTTAAACTAATATCTTGGGTGGTTTGCGATACCACCGCCAAGGTCACATCCACATGACCCTGCTTAGTAAATTTCATCGCATTACCCAGCAAATTAATCACTATCTGAATAATCCGGGTACTATCCCCCTCAAGGATTTGGATAGACCGCCCAAGCGAACAAAAATTCAGTTTCACCGCCTTTTTGTCTTCTTTGTGTTCGAACATCATTATCACACTGGAAATCGTATCGACGATATCTAATGGCTGAATATCTAATTCCAGTTTATCCGCCTCTATTTTTGAAAAATCAAGGGTATCATTAATAATCGCCAATAATTGCTGGGCAGAGAGTTGGATCACTTCGACATATTTTTGCTGCTTGGGCTGGTCCACTAACGTCGCCAATTGTTCGCTCATGCCAATCACACCATTTAATGGCGTTCTTAATTCATGGGTCATCATGGCTAAAAATTGCTGTTTGGCCTGCAATGCCTGTTCGCTACGCGCTCTTTCTGCTTTGAGCTGTTGCTGTTGTTTATCATTATCAATAATCAATTCATTGTATACGCGCGTTAACACCCCCAATTGGTCTTTAGACCGATAATGTGACACCACGGGTTCGCCCCGCTTTTTTGTCAGTTTGATTGAGCGCACCAATTGATAAATGGGTGACAAGACGATAAAGCGGATAAATATAAAGGAAAGCAGTGCGACGGTGGATAACAACGCAATTAAGGTGCTGAGAAAATAGAGATTGATGCTATTGATATACGCCACGCTACCGGAGTTATCAATTTCGATAAAAGGGTCATTGAGCGTAATGTTTGGCGATTCTCGGCAATCATCTGCATTTTGTAAATAAATACATCCTGATCATTGTCCAGCACCATAAAGCGATTACTCTTGGCGGTCATCGCGTGTGATAACAACGATGCCAATAAGGGTTCATCCAGTTCAGCGATAGAGGCATTGTTATAACGATTTTTTGAAGCGGCCACGATGGTTTCATTGGCATCATCAAGCAAAAACAGCTGATCAATATCATCATAAGCACCAATGGAATTCACCACCCGAATAAAGTTAGATTGACCGCTATTGACTTCAGTCGCCACCGCAAAAGACTCAGCCAGTTCGAACGCTCGATTGTGCAATCGCTGTTGCACTAAATCACCAGTACGGTATTGCATAACAATAAAAAGTAGACCAATCGCGATAAAAAATACCATCAACAGCGGCACAAAAAGTTTGCTGTTGATTGAATTCGCCATTCGGTTAAGTAGTTTCATCGCTTGATCGTTTACCTTAAAACTCTATTTCACTTACTGGTTGAGCTGTCATAACCCTGCACCAATTGGTTTATATTTGAGCACTCAAAGGTAATGGCCTTCGAACGCTTAAGTACCCCGCAAACATCAGCGATATTGTCTTTTAATTGCTTTGAAGCCAATAATGGCGCTTGTTCATCGGCAGTAACAATGGTTAATCCGGTTAAAGCATCGGCAAACTCAGCCACGCTGACCCCTTCTCTTTTGGCCATAATGGCATAAGCTTCCTGCTGATGGGTTTTGGTATATTCTAGCGCCTGATACCACACTGCATGAAAGTCACTGACCCATTGTGCTTCATTTTCTAGCAAGCCGCTTCTAATCACTAAGGTATCAATCACTTTACCGGGTATTTCGCTACTGTCAAAAATGCTCTTAAGGCCCAAGCCTTTTTCCATCGCGATAGAATAAGGTGGATAAGTGACTATCGCATCTATTTCGTTGTTTTTCATCGCTAAACGAGCATCTAGTTGTTCGACGTTAACAATGTTGACGTCGTCCAGCGAGAGCCCATATTTGTTCAATGCCGCGTGTAGTACAAACATACCTAACGAGCCAACCTCAGCGCCAATACGTTTGCCTTTAAGCTCGCTGACTTTTGTTATCGATTTATTGGCAATAATAACATCACCGCCAAACGAGAAATCGGGTATCAGTACTATTTTAACTGGATGTCCGGTGATGCCCGCTGCCTGAACCGCTTCTATCGCCGTACTACCAAAACCATCTACCCTACCTTGAATATATACACGCTGTACATCGGCCAACGAAGACAGTTCAACAATCTCTACATTCATACCCTGTTTGACAAACATGCCTTTTTCGGCTGCCAAGTATAAAAATTCATATCCCGGCCAAGGGTTGATCGCAATCCGCACTTTTTGCGGTTTTGGTGCAGGACCACAGCCAAAAAGAAATACAGTACAAAAAACAATAATGCAAAGCGGCAAATATAAATAGGACTGTGATTTTGACATAGGTTTTTGAGTAGGCCTTAAATTATGGTTAAAATGATTATGGTGGTTAACGCCAGAAACACAAGTGTATTATAGAGAATATAGTCAGGTTTCAGGTAATGAAGCTCAGCCGACAGAAAATCATTGGACAGCTCAGGGATTAGCCATACAATCAATAACACAAGCATGATGGGCAGGCTAAATCTATTGGACGTTTCCTCTTTTATTGAAAAACAGCGATTTATTATCAATCTGGGTAAAGCTTTACACCAATTTGGCACTCCTGCTTATCGCTTAGAAAGCCATCTGCAAAATGTCAGCGAATTACTGGGTTTACGTGGCTCATTTTTGATTATGCCCACTGGCCTAACCTTTTTGCTCTATAACAAATCTGATCCGCAGCAACATCACTATATGGCCAGAGTTGAGCCTGGCGGATTAGATTTAGACAAGCTGGCTTGCACCGATAAGCTGGTAGGAGAACTCGAAAGCGGTGCCAGAACGTTAGCCCAAGCCATCGACCGATTAGACCAAATTACCCACAAAGCAGATATCTGGGGCACTTTGCCCACCCTGATCGCTTTTGCTTGCAGCGGCGGTGCGTTTGCCATGCTTATTTCCAGCAGTTGGAGTAATGTCATTTGGGCCACTTTATTATCGCTGGTTAACTTTGGCCTAGTCTATCTTGCCGGACGCTCAGAACGAGTCTCTAATATGCTTGAACCACTGGTCGCGATGGTCGCTGCGCTGCTGGCCAGTAGTATTGCCCAGTTCGACCCAACCATTAATGTTTCCATTGTCATTCTCTCAGCGATTATTATTTTTATTCCCGGTTTAACCTTAACCCTAGGTCTTGCCGAGTTATCGGCCCGTCATTTGATATCTGGCACCGCACGATTTATGGATGGCTTGATGAGCATGTTTAAGCTATATTTTGGCGCGGTGCTAGGCATCACCCTTAGTACCCTGTTATTGCCTGAAGTCGAATATGTTCAGGCCCTGCCGGTCCCCGATTGGACCCGCTGGTTGGCTGTTTTGGTATTGTCTAGCACTTTGGTGGTGATGTTTAAAAGCCGCTTAAAAGATGCACCTTGGGGGATCCTCTCCGGTTTTATCGCTTATCTGAGCACTTTGTGGGCCAACGGCTATCTTGACCCTTCATTAAGCGCTTTTGTTGGCGCTTTCGCCGTGGGGGTTTATAGCAATTTATTTGCCCGCTGGATGAAAGCACCGGCATTAATTGTATCGCTGCAAGGTGTGGTACTGTTGGTGCCCGGCAGTAAGGTGTATATCGGACTCAATACTCTGATCTCCGGTGAACAGATGGTCACCACCAATAGCCTTGGACCACAGACGTTTTTGATTTTTATGTCTTTGGTCGCCGGATTAATTTTTGCCAATGTTTTAGTCGCACCAAAGAGATCACTATGAAACTTTCTTTCGACAACACGATAACCCAAGCCCAAAACTGCCGCTTATGCGAAAGTTTTCTCGAACCCAATCCGGTTTTCAGCATTAAACCTCAGGCCAAGTTGTTAATTATTGGCCAAGCACCGGGCAGTAAAGTACATAAAACCAATATTCCGTGGAATGATCCCAGTGGTGATAGACTCAGAAGCTGGTTAGGGGTTGATCGTGAGCAGTTTTATGATTCGCCTGATATTGCCATTTTACCGTGTGGATTGTGTTATCCGGGCAAAGGGAAAAGCGGTGATTTACCACCACCGAAAATTTGTGCGCAGACCTGGCACACGACATTACTGGCACTGATGCCTGACGTTGAGCTAACGTTATTGATTGGTCAATACGCTCAGAATTTGTATTTGGCGAAAAACAAGCAGAGAACTTTAACCCTGACGGTGCAGGCTTATCAACAATATTTGTCTATGGGTTACTTTGTGCTGCCCCACCCTTCGCCGAGAAACGGCATTTGGTTGCGACGAAATTCGTGGTTTGATGAAGAGGTAGTGCCCGCATTAACACGGGCAGTTGCCAAAATTTTGTAGAAAGTCTTTTTGGCACCAATCAAACTGGGTAACAAATGGCTTCGTTCTTTGCGACTACCACAGAGTCACAGAGGACGCTGAGGCAACGCAGAGGATGAAAAAAATACTTTGGGATTGTTACCCTAAACAAAGAGATTTGGTCAAAGCCTCTTTTTCTACAAAGAACGGTGGTCGTTAGCCTTCAACAATAAGCTTTTACTTTCTTTTTGGAACACCTGGGCATAATCGCCAAACCAATCACTGACTTGATTAAATACCGCGATAAAACCGTCTTTATCATGGTTTTCGAGTAACGTTACCGCCTTTTCATAAGTTTCGATATAACGCTTTAGCAAGGGCAAAGCTTGTTTCGATGAAAAGATAATATCGGCATATAACTGAGCATCCTGAGAAAACAGACGACCGACCATCGCCAGTTCCAGTCGATATATCGGTGAGCTGAATGCCAATAACTGGTTTAAATCCGGATTTTCTTTTTGCAGATTTTTACCGTAAACAAAACTCGAAAAGTGACGCATAATCTGAATCATCTGCATCGCCTCATCATGCTCTTGCGGGCTAGACGGATACATCAGGCAACCCCAGATTTTCACCTGGTCTAACAACCATTGATATTGAGACTCATCGCGGCCATTACACACCACCACGACTTGTTTGACAAATGAACTGTCCGGGCCAAACATTGGATGCAAGCCCACCACAGGTCCTGGGTGTTTTGCCATCATCGCCGTCAATGGCTCGGCTTTAACACTGGTAATGTCGGCCAAAATACAATGTTCAGGCAACTCAGGCAAAGCAGCAATCACCTCAACAGTGACGTTGATAGGCACTGCAATCAGCACCATATCGGCATCGGCCACCGTCGCCTCGACATTATGCCAATCCTCCTTTTCGATAACGTCAACATGATAACCTGACAACAAAAACATGTTTACAAACACTTTACCCAAAGCACCACGGCCACCAAACACCACGATTTTATTGAGTTTGGGATTAGAACAATGATACTGCTGATGTTGGCTTTTATAAGATTCACGCATGATACGGCGCAATAAATCCTCAACCAGTTCAGGGCAAACGTCCAAATCTTTGGCCTGTTGTCTACGGTCTTTTAATAAAGCTTCTTCTCGCTCTGGCACATATATCGGCAAGCCAACTTGGCTTTTATATTGTCCCACCTTTCGCGTGATTTTCGTACGCCTCGCCAGCAATTCCACCAGCTGGCTATCCACTTCATCGATTTGATCACGTAACTGGTTTATATCAATTTTCTTCATCGTCTGCTTTTTGTCCTCAGTGGCTCAATTGAGCACTGTCTCTATCAAAGTATTAAATCGCCTTGTTATCAATAACACCAGAACAATAACACAACCGAGCTTGTTTGCACTACGCAGGATCCACCACAATTAAACGAAAACCCTCATTTAAACGAATTGCTGCTATTATTAATAAGAAGGTAACCATTCAGCGTGCTTAGATTTCGCTTTAGAACAAGGCCGTAATTTGGCGGAAAAAGCCGCGCGAAAAATAGGTGCACTAGGTATATGCAACTGTTTGACTATGAAAATAACGCCGTTATGGTGTGAAAGATGAGTGCGCTGAATAGTTACAGAAGAAGTTTACATCGTGTTCGTTCAGCTAAGCTTTGCGATCATTGTACCCACCTTATTTTTTGGCCGTAACATTATGAGCGAGACTGATTCAAATTTTGATGTATTAATTGTTGACGATAATCCGGTGACCATGGATTTGCTGCGTCATTATCTATCCGCCGAAAACTATCATATCTCAGAAACTGATAGCGGTGACAAAGCCCTCCCTTTGATTGAACAACTCAAACCGGATGTGGTGCTGCTTGATGTGATGATGCCCGGTATTGATGGTTATGAAACGTGTCGGCGGTTAAAAAACAACCCTAAAACCGCCGCCATTCCGGTTATTTTTGTCACCGCCAGAGTGGCACCAAGAGATATTGCTGAGGGTTTTGCAGTGGGTGGCTCAGACTATATTGGCAAACCCATTCAACGAGAAGAAGTGCTGGCCCGAGTTGCCTACCAATTAAAACTCAAACAACAGTTATGTATGGAACGAGAATTGGCGCTTAAAGCCCAAAAGATGTCAGCTCTGGGCGGTCTAGTCAGCAGTATCGCCCATGAAATATCGACTCCACTGGGCACTTTGAATACCGCATTAAGTTATACCTACGATGAAGCAGATACGCTGCAAAAAGCACTTAATGAAAAAACCCTTACCCCCGCCAAGCTCGACAATTTTTTACTTAACCTTAAAGAAGCCTTGGGGATTTCGCAAACCAATATCGAAAGTGCCTCACGTATTTTGCACAGCTTTCAACTGGTGGCCATCGACCAGTGCCGTTACACCGTATCGACCTTTAATTTGGCAGAATATATCGACAACGTGGTGTTGAGTTTAAAACCCAATTTAAAGCAAACCAGCCATGAAATTCACATCAACATTGCCCGAGATATTACTGTCACCACCTACCCAGGTGCCATCTCACAAATCATCACCAATTTAATGAATAACTCGGTATTACACGGTTATACCCCCGGCCAATCCGGCCATATCAACATCACCGCCACAACACAAAATGGACAAGTTGAATTGATTTATCAGGACGACGGTTTGGGTATGTCAAGCGAGACACTAGAAAAAGTGTTTGAACCTTATTACACCACCAAGGCCAATAAAGGCGGCAGCGGTCTGGGGATGGGCATTATTCTCAAGTTGATCGAAAAAGATCTCGAAGGTACGGTGAAGATTGAAAGCAAACTCGGTGAGGGGGTTAAAGTGATGATTGGCTTCCCGATTGAAAAGGGGCAGTCGTAGGCGGCGCATTTACACCCGCTTGTCGGTGGAGTCAAACAAACGGGCAGGCACAAATCGTTATAGGGTCACAGCTCAACACTTTGCTCTAAACTTTCGGCATCGCCGAAACGTGAATCTAAATAAGCATTAATATCACTGGATTCGTACATCCACTGCTCTTGATCACCGCTGACAATCCGCAAACAAGGCACCTTAATACGGCCACCTTTCGCTTCAAGTTCTTCGCGATGCTGCTGATCTTTTTTGATATCACGCAATGGCAGTTGAATATTGAGTCGATGGGCTTCACGGCGAACTTTGACACAAAACGGACAACCGCGATGCTGATAGAGCGCCAATTCAGTGACCTGTGCATCGACAATGCCTTGTTGTTCATCAGTTCTGAAAATTGGTTTGGGACGAGTAATAAAGTCAACAAAAATAACCAGTTGACCAAGAACCTGACGAAGAAGTGTAATTAACAGGGCTTTCATTGCGATAAATACCTCAAGGTGCTGAAATTGGTCGCGAAGTATACACTATGAGGCCCCGTTTGTGGAGCTTTATTTGATGCAGACAGCCTTATACGAATCATAATGGTCGATCACCTCTAGGCCATTGAGGTACCTGCGCACCATATCCAGCGCGATGGCCAGTGCGGTTTGCTGAACCGTGTTACGGCCCCGGTTAGGTAACAATAACATTTGGCTGTAGACGTTGTGCCTGTCGGCCAACGCAAACGCCACGGTGCCAACAGGTTTATGCTCACTGCCACCTTCAGGTCCGGCGATGCCAGTGATTGACACGGATAAATCGAGATCATGTTGATTGATAGCGCCTTGGGCCATGGCTTGCGCCACTTCGATACTCACCGCGCCATTTTCTTCAATCACCTGGGCAGCAACACTGGCCAATTGCGTTTTGGCCAAGTTACTGTAAGTGACCAAACCCCGATCAAGATACGCTGAGCTGCCCGCATAAGCCACCAGCGCGCTGGCCACCAAACCGCCAGTGCATGATTCCACGGTAGCAAATTTGAGGCGTCGCAGCTTCGCTTGCGTTAACAGCAATTGATGCACATGTTTGCTCAAAGAATTGCCTTGGCGCACCACGCAATATTGCTCAACAACCCCGGCAACCTGGTCAATCACTGACTGCGGCAAATCCTGATTGCTGGCAAATATTTTCACTTCAATAAAAGGCATCGCGGCACGATAACCAAATTCACAACCCGCAGGCAGGTCAATGGCTTTAAGTTGATTGGCCAGCGCCGACTCGCCAACACCCAGACACAAAAACCGCTCAATACGCATCGGCGGATTATCATTGAGTTGGTTCAGTAGCGGCAAAATCTCATCACTAACCATACGTTTGAATTCACGCGGTACACCCGGGGTAAACACCATCACCGCTTTATTGAGTTTTATTTTAAAGCCACAAGCCGTGCCTACCGGGTTATTCACAATGCTAGCGCTTTGGGGCAACATCGCCTGCTTGATATTATTTTCGGTCATGGTGCGATTAAAGGCGTCAAACATCGCTTTCATGGTTTCAAGCCACTGCTCGAACAGCACCACAGGTTCGCCTAACGCTTTAGCCGCCGCTTCGCTGCTTAAATCATCGCTGGTCGGTCCCAAGCCACCGTTAACAATAATAAAATCGGCATGAACTGAACGCTCGGTAAACGCCGTGACCAATTCATCGAGATCATCACCCACGGTGGTTTTTTGGCTCAGTTTATAACCCGCTTCAGTCAGTTGTTGGGCCAACCAACTGGCATTGGTGTCGATGATATCACCGGTTAATAATTCATCACCAGTACTGATGAGTTCTATACGCATTAAGTTCTTCCTAATAGTTCGAAATCATCACCATCTAGGTAAGCGGGAAATTGCTGTTTAAAGGCATTCAGTGCAGTGATATCTACACTGATATTAATGATTTCGCTTTGATTATCCGCGGCTATCGCCAGGGTATCACCTTTAAAATCATACACCGCGCTGCCGCCAGAGTGAGCAACGCCTTTGCCATCATCACCAACCCGGTTAACCGCAACGACATAACACTGGTTTTCCATTGCCCTTGCCTGCAACAATACATCCCAGATTCGCCGTCTCGCGCCCGGCCAGTTGGCGATATTCAGCAACACGTCATAATCGTTTTTATTGCGTGACCACACCGGAAAACGCAAGTCATAACACACCAAAGGTAAAAATCGCACGCCCTTGATATCAAATACCTGGCGTTTATCACCCGCCACCACATGATGATGCTCGCCACCCATACGAAATAAGTGGCGCTTATCATAATGCAATACTTCACCATCGGGTTTGACCCAATACAATCGATTGGCGTTTTTATCCCCTTGATGTACCGCGACACTACCTACGACTACCGCACCGGTGGCTTGGGCGGTTTGTTGCAGCCAGTTTACTATCGGCCCGTTATCCGCTTCGCCCACCCCAGGTTGATCAAAGGCAAAACCAGTGGCAAAGGTTTCTGGCAACACAATCAAATCGGTGTTGCAGCCATTGTCGTCGCTGTGGTTATAGACCGCCAATAATTCACTCAGCCTAGCCAAATTTTGCGCTGGTGCCAACCAACTGATATCGGTTTGAACCAGGGTGATGTTGAGTTCTGAGGCTGCTCCGTCCTCTACACCCGCCACGGCGCTTGACACTACACCTGACGCTACACCTGACACAGCACTTCCGCCGCTTTTTTCAAGGTTTCTTCATCTTTGGCAAAACAGACCCGAATCACTTTACTATCCGGTGGAGTTTCATAAAACACTGATAATGGAATGGTGGCAACCTTATGCACCTTAGTTAACCAGTTGCAAAATTCTGTATCGGGTAAATCTGACAACGCACTATAATCAAGCAACTGAAAATAAGTGCCACGACAAGGCAACAACTCAAACTGACTGCCCGCGAGATGTTGACTAAACACATCTCTTTTTTGCTCATAAAAGTCACCCAAACCAGAAATCAGTTCTGGTGCTTCGGTGATCATATCCGCCAGCGCTTTTTGAATCGGGGTGACTGTTGAAAAAGTCACATACTGATGAATCTTACGAAATTCATCGGTTAAAGCTTTCGGGGCGATACAATAGCCAACTTTCCAACCAGTGACATGAAAGGTTTTGCCAAATGAAGAAGTGACAAAACTTTTCTCAGCCAAATCAGGATAACGCAAAATACTGTGGTGAATATCTCCATCAAAAACAATGTGTTCATAAACTTCGTCTGAAATAATATGAATATCGTGCTCGCTAACCAGTTTTCTCAATGCCACGATATCGTTTTCACCCAGCACGGCACCGGTAGGGTTATGCGGGCTATTGATGATAATCGCTTTGGTGCGAACGGTAATGGCATCTTCGACTTGTTGCCAATCAATACCATATTGTGGAGGTAATAAGGGGATATGAACACACTTGCCACCGGCCAAATCAACGGCAGGTTCATAGCTATCATAAGCGGGATCAAAGACAATCACTTCATCACCGCTATGAACAAGGGTTTGAATCGCGACAAAAAGGGCTTCTGTGGCCCCCGACGTCACGGTGACTTGTTCAGCGGGGTTAACGTTTAAGGCGTAATGATCACTGACCAAACCAGCAATCGCCTGTTGCAGTTGTGGTATGCCCGCCATTGGGGCATATTGGTTAAAACCATTATTAAGGTAATAAGCAACTTGTTGTTTAAGGTAATCAGAGCAATCGAAATTAGGGAAACCCTGGGATAAATTAATGGCGTCAAACTCTGTGGCCAACGCCGACATCTGACTAAAAATAGTCATACCTACATTAGGCAGTTTACTGGTTAACATTATTATTCCTGCTGCATTTATTAAAGGCACAAAAAAAGGTGATCGTAAGCGCAACGGCTTACAAGATTTTCAACGGTAAGCCTAGCATATCATCACCGACTCCGGCAAAAAACCATACAACACCAATAAAACAAATCACCGAGGTTAAATACCACACCACAGAAAATACTTGGCCATAGTGGTCAAGGGGCAATAAATGACTGTCATGCCTATGCTGCCACTCAAATGCGATTTCAACACTGCCAATAATCAATAATAATGCCAGCAAGGGTGACCCTGATTGATAACACAGATACACCAAAAATGCGGCTGTGGTGGCACAAATGGCCGCCCAGAACTTACCATGTAACGAAAAACAAATATGTTTGATCACATGACCACCGTCAAGGGGCAGCACAGGCAGCAGATTAAACAAATTGAGCAAAGCATTAAACACCGCCAATGCGGCAAAAAAGATTTCTCCGGTCAGACCATAAACCAACATATAAGCCAGCGACATCACCATGCCAAAAGCGGGCCCTGCCAAGGCAATCACCACCGACTGCCAGCGGGTATTGACCTTTTCATCACCCAGTGCCAAACCACCAACAAATGGCACCAAATAAATACCTCTGGTTTTGAGGCCAAAATATCTCATCGCCTGGACATGACCAAACTCATGAAACATCAGGCTAATTAGCAGTGCAACCGCAAAGGTCAATGAAAATAGCCAAGCATATGTCACCAGGCTCGCACCAATCAAAGCCAATTTAATCACTTTGGCACTTTTGACCAACTTAACCGCCAAAATCATCAGTCTTGGCAAATTCAATCGTTTTTTTGGTGGGGGCAGTTCAAGCGGGGTTTTATCGGCAATATCTTTATAACAGCGTTTGCCATTTTCCATCATTTCGCCATCGGCATAAAGTTGGTAGCGCACTTCAAACGGTTGCCATTGCAGTTCAACCTCAATTTGACAGTGAACCGATGGTGGTGTCTGTTTACTAGGTGAGTTTTCAGCAGGCGGGTTAGGCGCAATATCAAATTCATGAATAAATTGTCCGCCCGACTTTGCTGATGCTGGTTTTTGCGAAACCAATTCATCATTACAAAACAAGGCCTGCCAGCCAGCCATCGACCCTTCTAAACGGATGGGTTGGCCGAGATAATCAATTTTTAAAAGTTCCACAGCAACGCTCCTCGCTTCACCACTTACAACAGTAAAGACAAACTAAAAAGCAATGTAACTATTCAGAGCACTCATCTTTCGCACCATAACGGCGTTATTTTCGTACTCAAACAGTTACATAGGATTATATGCGCCTATTTTCCGTGCGAAAATGCCTTGTTCTGAAGCGAAATCTAAGCACTCTGAACAGTTACAAAATAGATAAAATAAGTATAGCTTAGCTATTGGAATATAGAAAAATGCAGATGGTAATTCATTGAACAGACCGGGTTTGCCTGTTTTTTGTTCGCTGACTTTTGATCAACCTACTTCGACGTCATACGCCAAACACCATCCCAATCATCACCCGGTGGTTGTTGTTGAAAATACTGGCAACGTTCGATATAGATTTGTGACACCTTGTCGCCTTCATGCAGCTTCAGCACCTGAGTAAATGCTTCAATCGCCTTATCCCATAGACCCAAACGATATTTTTTAATGCCGTCTTTAAAGTGGCCAATCACCTCCATCGCATGGGGAAATGAGACTTCATCATGGTATTCAAGCACTTCATAAATCGACACAGGCACAGACTGCCCTTTCACCACCACTCGGTCAATTTCTCGGGTGAGATAAGTACCACGCAGGTTTTTGTAAGTGTTTTCGCTAATCAATATATGGGCAGCATATTGTTTGCAGGCACTTTCGAGGCGTGACGCCAGATTAACACCATCACCAATCACGGTGAAATCCATCCGTTTACGCGAACCAATATTACCTGACACCACGATGTCGGTATTAATGCCAATACCAATATCAATCGGCGATTTGCCTTTGGCTTTATTGTCTAGATTAAATTGTTTTAATGCTTGGATCATCTCAATCGCCGTGCGCACCGCCCGGTCCGGATCGTCATTATGAGACACTGGCATACCAAAAGCGGCCATAATGGCATCACCAATAAACTTATCCAACATTCCGCCTTCATGCTGGATGCAATCCACCATCAGGGTGAAGTACTCATTCAGCAAACTGACCGTTTCCTGCGGCCCGAGGCTTTCAGCAATTGAGGTAAAGCCACGAATATCAGAAAACAAAATGGTCGCTTCAGAATTTTGGCCACCTAAGATATCACCACCATCGGCCATCAGCTGATCGGTGAGTTGTGGATCGACATACCGCGACATCGTCGCTTTAATTCGTTTTTCAGTGCTGATGTCTTCAAATAACAGCATTTTACCGAGTCTTTTATTCTCTTTGTCTTTGAGCGATTGAATCGACAGATTCAACGATTTGATCCCTTGACCAAAATCCATTTCAATATCGAGAAAATTTTCGATTTCGTCGTTTTCTCTGGTCTCGTTAATTTTATCGCTCAACCATTGGTTATCTTCTTTAAACAACGCGGTGGTGGGTTGACCAATCAGCTGATCGTTCTGATGATTCAAAATGACCTGACCCGCTTTATTAATGGTCACCACATTCAAATCAGCATCCAGGGTCAGCACGCCATTTGACATACTCTCCAACATGCTTTCATTGTAATTTTTCATGTTTTGCACATCATCAAACAACTTGGCATTTTCCAGCCCGATAGAAATTTGCGCGGTAAACGCTTTTAAGCGCGATTCATCTTCTTCATCAAATATTCCGCCGATTTTGTTTAACACCTGGGTCACACCGATGGTTTTGCCTTGTTTGTTAATCACTGGCACACAGAGGATAGAACGGGTAAAAAAGCCAGTCGATTTATCAAAGGCCGGATTAAAACGCAGGTCAGCATAAGCATAGGGAATATTAATGGTATCACCAGAGGTAAAAACCGCGCCGGCAATGCCAAGGTGATTGGGAAAGTGGATTTCAATGGTGTCAAGGCCTTGGCCGACTTGTGACCATAACTCAGCAGATTTTTCATTGTTTAAAAACAAGGTTGAACGTTCGGCTTGGAGCATTCGCGTCGCTTCGCCCATGACTTTTTGCAGCAATGGCCCCAACTCGAGCATTGAGGTGGTTTCTGACACGATATTGATAAATTCCAGCTCTTTGGCTCGAGCGGCATTTAAATATTCAACGGTTTGAAAACCCTGGACAACAATCGCCACTTGAGTCGCAATGGTAGAGATAAGGTGTAAATCAACCGGAGTAAAGCTGCCATGCTGGCGGTTGATCGACTGAATCACGCCAATGATCTCGCCTCTAACCGTGATAATCGGCGCACATAAGATGTCTTTGGTTTTAAACCCCGTTTCTCTATCGATGCTGCGGTTAAAACGGGCGTCTTTATAGGCATCTTCGACGATCACCCCCTGTTTATGCTGAAACACATAACCGGCAATACCTTCGGTATCGAGCAGTCGAATCTCTCGATGGTGTTCGCCCTGAGCCACTCGCGAAAACAGCTCTGAACTATGACTGTCATGCAAAAAAACCGTACAACGTTGAGAATCGGTCTCTTTTGAAGTAAAACTCGCCAAAGTGGCAAAAACTTCGTCTAGGGTGTCTTTAGTCGCAATGGCCTTATTGATTTCATAGAGCAATTGTAACAACCGAGTGGAATGGGTGCTGGTTGATAACGCATCATTATCGTCATTGGGGGTTTGCTCAGTCATCATTCCCCTGGCGTTCAATTTGTTCTCTCAGTGCAATCACGGTATTACGCAATTGGGCCATTTCGCTGTTGGCTTTAGCGGTCACTTGTTGCACCGCTTGTTGCTTTTGAAAAGTCATCACCTCAAGCTCTTCGCGTAATGTGGTGATGGTTTTTTTTAACTGACTCTGTTCACTGTTGGCCTGAGCAGCGGCAGATTGCAGCGCATTATTGCGCTCATGAAACTTGTTTTCTAACTCATTGCGCAATGCCGCCACGGTATTCTTCAGCTGATGAATTTCATTGCTCATTTTTAACTTCGATTCAGCCAGCGCTTCTTGCTTATCAAACACACTGTTATCGAGCACCTCACGCATGGCCCCAACGGTTTGCTGTAACTGTCGATTTTGATTTTGCAGTTCTATTAAGTCGCTCAACAGGCTTTTCCATGGCGGTTTGTTAAGTCATCTGCAAAGCATAGGTAAAATCCCCCTATTTTTCCTGTTTTTTCTGTGTTATCAGCCGCTCTATTTCGCCAATAAAAGCTTCATTTCGCCAGCCAGCCCTTCGCCATCCAGTTTATCGTAGCGGATCAGCAAATCTGTGCGGCCATCATGGTTAAAATCTCGGGTCACCACCAAACCGCCATCTTTGGGCAACGCCATCTTAATTTTCTTGGCCCTGCGTTCAAACAATTTTTCACCTTTAACGCCGCTATACAATTGAATTCTCTTACTGCCATAACCAAGCAATAAATCATTGATGCCATCACCATTAAAATCACTAATTTTTAACAGTGGATACACTTCTTGACCTGAGTCTAAATCAAAATCAACGGTCAATTCCTTTTCTAAATTGGGTTTCGAATCATAACCCTTGTCGTCATTAAACGAATGAAACATCACATCAAGGTCAGCCGAACTCGAAAACAACGAAGACACAATAGAACCAATACCCAATTCAAAGGACGGGCTAATCAAATCTAGTCGTTTATCGCCATCCATATCTTCGAGGCTGAGTTCAAATTGCATCCCTTTGGACGATATCACCGAATCCGCTTTTACTGGGAAGTGGGTCAAGACACTTTTATCATCGGCCCCTTTATCAGTTGGGCCACGCTGGCCAAAATAGAATTGATACTTACTGGTTTTATCAAAAATGCCCTCGCTTTTGGTGACCTGAGTGATTAAATCGAGAATATTGTCGTTATTTAAATCCATCAACTCATAAAAGCTGTGGGTCACCAGATTACTTTGGTCTTCGCTGAAATCAAAATCTTCATCACTCAGCGGCAACGCCAAGGTTAAATCGCTCACTTTTGCAACAGATTCAAATTGACCCTTTTGATCGCCGCTTTTTTGTAAGAAGACATGTAACTGCGATTCAATCCGATAGATTAAATCTTTTCGACCATCAAAGTTAAAGTCAGCCAAAAACAATTCCGCCGCGCTAAAAACGGCGGCATTATTTCTATATACCTGCATTTTTGCCTTCAGCTCAATTTTTTGTGGTGACTGAAAAGTACCGTCTTGCTGCTGAAGAAAAATAGTGCTGTGGGTAAAATCAGGGATAACGAGATCAGGTAAACCATCGTCGTTGACGTCATGTAACAAGTCCATTTCATTGATGTCGGTGGTACTCAAGCGACTATGACGATAAATACTGTCTGTTTCGACTAGGGTATGCAGCTGCTGTGTGGCCCAATCAAATCGAACCACTTTGCCGGGTTTAAGAAATACCAGCGAAGTGGTCTCGCTTGCTCCCACCCGGCCAATATCATAGCCTAACAGGTCACGGCTTAGATTGACCACAGCAGATTGTTGCTCGATGAGCTTACCTTGGTTCAAAGTGATCAGTTGCAGCTGCTTTTGCTTTTTATCACGTCCAAGCAACAGAATATCGTCACTGCCGTCACCGTTAAAATCAGCGACCTGCATCTCATCTACCTTATTGATGGCTACGCCGATTTTACTGATGCTAAAGGGGTTGGCCTTACTGCTCTTACTGGCGGCCAAAGCTGGCACAGCCATAGTCGATGCCAGCACAGCCAAAGCCATGGCACAGCTGCTTAATTTTATCCATCGGGTCCGTTGTAACACAAATTTCATTCAATACTCTCCATTGATTTAATAGCAGCATGTTATACCACTGTTGCCATCACTGACAGCCCTACGATCGCAAAGTTCAATTTTTCACGGCGGATATTTCCCCCTGACACAGTCACTTACATTGAACAGCCCCAATCGTTCGAAAAATAATCACTGGCAGAAGATACAAATAACCATTGAAAAATGTTATTCTGTGGCGCCTTTTGTGGGTGGTGTCGGTAGTCAGTGTAGATGTAAAGGTTAAAGTGTGAAAAAGTTCAGAAATATAATACAGTTGTTAAAATCTCTTTTTTCTACCCTTAAGGTGAATCAGCCTAAGTATGACGCGACAACATCGCGAGTAGAGCCCACCTTTAACGGTGAGCACAGTGACACTGGTACAGAACCCGAATCGGCAAGCCAGCAGCCATCCCACCATATTTCTACCCCAACAATGGCTGACAAGCTTGAACCGCTTCAAGTCTGGCTGCAAGGTCATCGACGTCTGAGCTTAAGTCTGGCAGGCATATTTTTGCTGCTCATAACAACCCTGTTATTATGGCCAAGCAGCGAAGACAGCCAAACCGTTGAAGCAGAGCAGCCCGTCGAAGCCAAAACACCTGCGTCACAACAACTTAGGCAGCACGCCCTTGAAATGCCCAATAATTATTGGTTAATGCAAGATCAACATCAGGCACTGATCATCCACTGGCCTTCTTATGATAAAAACAATGAGCAACTATGGTCGATACTCACCGCTAAGGGTGAGTCCAGCTGTCAAGAAGTGGTGTTTAGTGCCAATAGCACTTTTAGAACCAACCAGGTGAGTGTAGAAGATGACGGCAATTATTACGCCAGCTTTTCACCACTGGACAGCGAAGCACTGCTTCATGCCATTGCCGATAAAAACACTTTTTCTTTATGTGGTTATGAGTTTTCGTTAAAAGGCAGTCGGGCGGCCATCAGTCGTTCTGAGGTTTTTTCGGCTTATTTGTGACAGCTATCACAAAACAAAACACCGGTTCTCATTAAACCGAACGCTAACAGGCACGCAACACAAGCCTCAATCAATTATTTTTTGCGCCACGCAATGCCCTCTGTTATTCTTTCGCCCAATATAAACGTAAAAGACCACCTCAGCAGCAAAAGGAAACACTCATGAAACTTTACGGTTCAACCACTTCACCTTATGTTAGACGACTGGTTATGTGGCTTGCTGATGAGCAATACCAATTCATCAACATTGATATCTTCTCTCCCAAGGGTCGGATCCTGTTAAAAGAGATCAATCCCACCTTAAAGATTCCAATGATCGACTATGATGGCCAAGTCGTTTATGACTCCGGCGTTATCTTTCGATTTTTATGCGAAAAACTCAACCGCGAAAAGCTTAGCTGGGATAAAGAAAATAGTCTGACCATCATTGATGCTGCTAACGATTCAATGGTTGAGTTATTGCTGCTCAATCGTTTCTCAAAGATAGACACCGCCAGCAGTAAATTGCACTTTGTTAAACTGCAAAAAGAACGCACCGGACAAGCGATGAAACAGTTAAACAAGCAAGTAGAACAAGCTGAATTTGAACAGTGGGACTATACTGCAATTGCCTTGTATTGTCTGCTCGACTGGGTGCTATATAGAGAGATGTTTGACTTAAGTGCCTATGAAGGGCTGCTGAGCTTTCATCAGCAGCACGCTGATAAAGAAGAAGTGGTGAAGAGCGATCCTCGTGGCTAAAGAAGGACGCTTTTAGCAATGACCAAGCCTCAGCAAACTTGCTGAGGCATTGCTCGACGCCATATTAATTACTGCGCAAAATTAATGTTGTCTATCCAAGCAGCATCCTCACCATTGGAAGCACTACTATCTTTCACATATCTGAAACGGATGACATGTTCGCCAGCATCGAGTTCGAAAGAGTAAGTTTCCCACTGCCCTGAAGTGATTGTTACAACACTATTACCATCCACGAATATTTGCAGGCCATCACAGCAAGATTCTGAATCTACCCTCGCGTCAAAACTAAACGTGCCTGCGGCAAATAAAGTCTTGAATTCAACAACACTCTCTTGGCTGTCATCAATATCTCCTGAACGAAGGCTTTGATTACCCTCATTGGCCTGTCCATCGGTGATTAGCCAACTGGCATCTGAAGCGTCTGGTGTCGTCCATGTCAATGGAACCGAAATAGACTCAAAAGATTCAGACAAGCTTGTTATCGCCTGGGGGGCCGACTCAGCATCAGCCGGATCCGTGTCATACTGATTAACTTCTTCACCGTCACCAAAACCATCGCCATCAGAATCAACAACCATTGGATCAGTATTATACGTGTTTACTTCATCACCATCTGTGAGTCCATCTGCGTCAGAATCACTATTGAGAGGATTGGATGAATGGGTATTCACTTCTGCCCCATCAGATAAACCGTCGCTATCAGTGTCTGCTATCAGCGGATTGGTGCCGTGAGTATATTCTGCCAAATTGGTCAAGCCATCAACATCTGTGTCTTGTGTTGCATCACTGGCGTCTTGCGGGTCCAAACCGTGGTTGTTTTCCCACCAATTCGGTAAGCCATCTTCATCATCGTCACCGTCGACATTAAATGCCACCACTTGTTGATTGCCTGCAACGTATAATACACCTTCACTTAAACTTAAGTGTCCTGGCGTTTCACTATTCCAAACGGATAGGTGTGTTGTTAAATCAATCGCATAGGTATTGCTGGCAGTGCCGACAAATAACAGATTTCGGGTAACCACAATATTGGATACTAAAGAAGTTCCGTTCGGTGCTTCATAACTCCATAACAAGTCACCGCTACTTTCGTCTAAAACGGTCAACACACCATTGCTTATGACATATATTCGGCCATAGGCCAAAGCCGCCTCATTAATATAATTAGCAGATTTTTCCCAACCAACTGTCTGGTTTTGTAAATCAAATGATATCAAACGTCTATTTTCAACGGTGATAAAATTATTTTCATTGCCAAGGATGCCGGCACCCGGCGTACTCCAACCATTCCAGTCGAAATTAGCATCTTCAATGGTGTACTCAAGAATGCCGCTGTGGCGGTCGAATACTTTTAGCGCAGGTCCGTCATAAGCATACGTAAACTCGCTGTCAACACTCGGTGTCCATTCGTCATAACCTTGCAGGCCATTAAAGAACTTCTGTTCACCCGCTTGAGTAAATCCATAGACACCACCTTGGGATCCACCACTAACGTATATATCATCTTCAAATGGTGTTGGCGCCTGATAGTTGCTCCATTGGTTACTATAGGCCGAAGCGAACTCAATGGCTCCTGTGGTGGCATTGACCCCTCTTAAGAATGAATCTGAATGACCACCCGTCTGGAAAAAGACCTTGCCGTTAGCATAGGCTGGCGGATTCAGACTATGGATATCATCGTAGCTAATCTCCCATAAGTCAGCTCCACTGGCGCTATTTAACGCCCGAACTTGATGTGCACCAAAGTATGAATCATTACTGATAAATACTTTACCTTGTGCAGCCACCACTTGATGTGGATTGGCACCAAGCTCATAACGCCACATTTCGGCTATGCTGGTACTATCAACAGATTGGACCACAAAGCCATCATGTCTGGCATTGGCCCCAAAGGTTATCCATGGCTGTGATTGAGCAAAATCATTCACATCATTAGGATTTGTGCTTAAGTAAAACTCTTCGTAATTGGCAAATCCATCACTGTCCAAATCGGTCAAGGCATCAGCAGCCGATAATGGGTCAAGGCTATTGACGACTTCCCAGCCATCGAGCATACGATCTTCGTCAGTATCCATCACCAGCGGATTAGTGCTATAGCGATTCACTTCCAGCCCATCATTTAGACCATCACCATCAGTATCCGCGACGTTAGGGTCAGTCGAATGGTTAAATTCTTCGATATTGACCAAACCGTCAGCATCACTGTCCAACTGCGCATCATCGACAACTGGATCTGTCGAATAGGTAATTTCCCAACTATCAGTTAGGCCATCACCGTCAGTATCAGGATTGAGCGGATCGGTTGAATAATCTCTCACTTCTTGCTGGTCGGTCAGGCCGTCACCATCACTGTCAACCAGCAGTGGGTCGGTGCCATAGGTATTTATTTCTTCAGCATCAGATAGACCATCATCATCAGAATCGACATTTAGCGGGTTAGTTTGATAAGTATTAACCTCATCACCATCGGTAATGGTATCGCCATCACTGTCATTATTGGTCGGGTCAGTTGTCAGCCCAAATTCTTCTAGGTTGGTCAGACCATCAGCATCAGTGTCAAGTGCGGCATCAGTGGCATCATTTCTGTCTAAACCAAAATGGTTTTCCCACCAATCCGGCATACCGTCAGCATCACTGTCACCAGCAACGTTAATAGCGATAAGCTCGCTTGTCGAAGTCGCAATATATAATGCCCCTTCATTACTTAAAGACAGATGGCCGCCAGCAGCATAGGTCCAAACTTGCTGATGCGTTTTCAGGTCAATAGCATAGGTATTGGCATTATCATGAACAAATACTAGATTCTTCGACACCACGATATTGCCTGACAACGAGGCGCCATTGTCCGGTTCCCAGGACCATAACACGTTGCCATCAAATTCATCTAGCACCACCAATGCTGAATTATTCAAGGCGAAAACCTGACCTAAACCAATGGTAGGGTCACCCGTGTAGTTCGCCTCTTTTTGCCATTTAACCGCTTGTGTTCTTAAATCATAGGCAACCAAAGTTCGACTGGATATGGCAAACAAATCCTGATCAAAACCCAGTACAGGCGTGATACCAGACCAGCTAAATTCTTCAGCGGCGATATGGTTCACAATCGTGCCATCGGTTTTGTTGATTTTTGCTAATCCATTTGAAAATGCGTAAGCATTATTTTCATCAACCGCCGGGGTCCAGTGGTCAACCTGCGCTAAATCTGTAAACCAGCTCTGTTCGCCGCCAGACCCGTTAAATTTATACATTCCACCATAAGAGCCACCAGCAACGTAGACATCATCACCATAGGGCGTTGCCGCATCATAATTGGACCATTGATTGCTATAACTTGATTTAAACTGCAAAGCACCATCGACGGCATTCAAAGCACGTAAAAAAGAATCGCCATGTCCACCCGTTTGAAAGTAAACATAGCCATTGGCATACGCAGGTGGGTTAATCGAATTTATATCGCCATAACCTTTCTTCCATCGTTCGGAACCATCAACGCTATTGATGGCGAATAAAAAGTTATCTCTATAAGAGGAGCTAGTCGCAAAAACGCTACCATCAGCAACGACAACAGGATGAAGTTCTACCGATTCAGACATGGTGATTGACCAGCGTAGTGAAAAACTCTCGTGCGCGAGGTCTATTGGCATAAATCCATTGTGGGCAGCATTTCCCTGATGGCTTCCCCAATCCTGTGCAACAGGTAGTGAGGTGGCATCGGTTGGATCAGAGTTCAAAAAGTACTCATCCAGATTACTAAACGTATCTTGGTCAAAATCAGTATCGGCATCATCACCATTGAGTGGATCAAAACTGTAAGTCACTTCCCAGCCATCAGCCATATGATCGCCGTCAGAATCAGCATTGACCGGATTGGTTGCGTAGGTATTGACCTCTTCGCCATCGGACAGACCATCACCATCGGTGTCTGCGACATTAGGATTGGTGTTATGGGTAATTTCATCGATATTCGCCAACCCGTCAGCGTCTGCGTCAAGTTGAGCATCATCCACCATAGGATTGGTTGAATTAGCGACTTCCCAGCTATCTGACATGCCATCGGCATCACTATCACTGCTTAATGGATTGGTCGCATGGATCATCACTTCATCCCAATCAGAGAGTCCGTCATCATCGGAATCAGTGCTCAGTGGATTGGTCAGCAACTCATTCACTTCACGGCCATCCGACAGTCCATCACCATCAGAGTCGGCATCCAGTGGGTTGGTCAGATAAGTATTCGCTTCCAGACCATCTGCAACGCCATCGTTATCAGTATCACTGTTGGTCGGGTCGGTGCCTAAAGCAAATTCCTGCAGGTTGGTTAAGCCATCAACATCGCCATCAAGCGCTGCATCGGTGGCATCGTCATCATTTAAATCATACAACGCTTCCCACCACCCCGGTATACCATCGCCATCATGATCGGCAATCAATTGCACAGTATAGACGAGCTGATCGTTGATGACAGAAACAATGGTAATATCGCCATCGTTCGGTATCAACGCTTCAACATAACCGGCAACATTAAAATGGCCTTTTAATTGATAAGTTGTCGCATCCCACACTGATAATACCGAACCTGAAGTATTCACCGATGCAGTGACGATGATATTGTCCATCCAAATACCATCAGTAAAAGACTCGCCTAATTGACCGGCAATTTCCATACTACTGGCAGAATAGACATCACCCGAACCCAATAGAATTCTGTCACCATCAAGACTAATTCTGATAGGCCCTCTTATGGAATAATCACCATGATAAGGGGTCTCTCCCTCAGCACTTATGACACCGTTGCTTTGGTCGATTTGCTCATAATGCAAATCATTCGGAGAAGTCCCATTCCTGAAGAAATAAACCTTATTGCTGTTGGCATCCCAAGCATAATGGGTTGAATATCGATTCCAATCCTTATAGTCGGTGTTGTTACCCGCTTGATCAAAAGTATAATGCGCATTCCAGGCGCCGCTGCTATCCTGAGCAAGCAAATAATCACCCACCTGAGATAAACCACCCACCTGCCTGGCCAGATTAACAAAAGCCAATTCTTTTTCATTATCGCCCAGGTTTATCATGCGAACGGCACCACTGCTGTAACCCAAATATATTCGACGCTGGCTTTGTGAATATTCAAAAATCGTCGGCGTTGCTAGCGTAGAGCCATCCTCAAAACCAATAATCAATGGATTGATATATGACTGTTGGACATTAGACCAGCGGTAAATACGATTGGAGGCTGAATGTAACAGATAAACAATGCCGTTTTCATCGTATTGAATTTGATCTGGTGTAAAGTCAGGCACGGTGCTGGCATAGTCACACAACACACCATCACCATGTTCTTCAAGATAACAGGCGGTGTCAGAGGGGTAACTATCCAACGTCAAACCCGTGGTACTGTCTTG
Organism: Phenylobacterium sp.; assembly: GCA_047617105.1. Classification (GTDB taxonomy): domain Bacteria; phylum Pseudomonadota; class Gammaproteobacteria; order Enterobacterales; family Alteromonadaceae; genus JABSOG01. Next base: position 26,685 of record JBLGCB010000033.1, read on the forward strand.
TTCAGTTTGACCATCATTCCAGCTATCAGGATAACCATCAGAATCAGAATCAACAGAAGCTGCCGGATCTTGAGGAAAGTGATCGACCAAATTACTCACGCCATCATTATCGGTATCGTCATTTGGCGTATATTTTTCAATCGATAACACTTGCTGATGGCGACTGACAACAAAATGGATTTCGCCAACAGTAATGTTTTTTTCTATAACGCCACTAAACGTATACGTCTCTGCAACAATGTTGTCAGCATTATAACGTAACAGCGAAGTGACGGTATCGTTGCTTTTGAATATGACTAATTCACCATTATCTAACCATACGCCTTCATCGATCCCACTGCCTATTGAGCGCACCCAATTGAGGTCGCTTGAGCGATAAATATCACCACTACCTAATAAAATATGGCTACCGCTCGGTGATACGCGAATGGGGGGCATGATTGAATAAGAACCATGATAAGGCGTTTCGCCTGAGTCTAAGGTTTCTGCGGTATTCGGATCGATTTGCATATAATGTAAATCATTTGGACTGAGGCCATCTCTAAAGAAATAAAGTCGGTTATCCGCTTCGCTCCAGGCCATATCCCTTGAGCTACCAAGGCCATAATAATAACCAGGCACCTCTACGAATGTTCCTTCAGCGGTGTAAGCCCGTGATGTGGCACTGCCCATATTCACCAATAAACGGTTACCCATTGCAATAAAAGCGCTAACACTGTCACCAGCTTGGTCAAACACCTGCTCATCAGTGCTATCGGCATCTAAATATGTCACCAGACCACTTTCATAGCCAAGGTAGGTTCTTTGGTGAGTTGACGAATAAACAAAAGTTTGTGGGTATTGTCCATCTTGACCTGCCAACTGAACTGGCGTTTCAAAATGCTCTGTTTGAGTATTATAAGGGAGAATTTGATTGACACTTTCTAGATAAAAATAAATGGTGTCTGCACTACCTTTAAACACTTTTGATGCGTTTTGTTGGCCCAACTGCTCAACATAACAACTACCATTGGCGTAGTCAGATAATGCGGCACAGTTGCCATTGTCTGGCACTAAATCGCTATTATCGCCGATGCCATCACCATCAGTATCAACAGATTCAGTGGCGTCTAGCGGAAAAGCATCATCGACATCTAATACACCGTCGTTATCATCATCGGTATCAGTGCCGTCCTCAATACCATCACCGTCGGTATCTAGCCTATCAGTCGCTCTCTTACAATCCTCAGGTCGAACTACGGTGCCGGCACCTAAGGTATTATCCAAATTATTAAGATCTGTACAATCGATATCGAGGTTATTGCTTAAGTCAATTTTGACTGCACTGGTTAACGACAGCAAACCGGATACATTGCGAATGGCATTGTCGCTCAACTGTAAGGTAGCGATGCTGCTCAAACCAGCCAACGGTGTGGTATCAACCACACTATTATCGCGCAGATACAAACGGGTCAAGCTGGTGAGTTTGCCCAGTGGCGTCACATCAGAAATATTATTGCTTCTCACATAAAGCACTTCTAGCAAAGTCAGACGCGACAGACTTTCAAGCGCCGTACTGTCGAGCTGGTTATTACTGATGGTCAAATTACGCAGGCCTGGCATAACACTTAGCGCAGCGACATTTTGAATGTTGTTATTGGACAGTTTTAATTCCACCAGTTGGGTCAAACTGTTCAGCTGAGTCATATTGAACAGTGCATTCTTGCGCAAATCCAGCTTGGTCAACGCCGTCAGGTTTTCTAACCCTTTAATATTGCTGATAGCCATTTCTTTACAAGCCAGTGTGGTCATCTGATCAACCTGGGTCCAGCCATTTTGCGCCGCGGTATCTTGTACACAAGCCAATAATGCTGCGTCGTCAAAAGACAAGTTTGCAATAACCGGACTCGCGCCACCACATGCCTCCGGTGAGCGCACAATATCTTCACCGATGACTGTTATTAAGTTTGCAATATCAACACAGGCAATATGATGATTTGAGCGTAAATCAATGCCCGCGGCTTTACTCAGGTTATGTAATCCGGCGATATTGACTAGGGCATTATTGCTTAATTGCAGATTTTTCAACTCAACCAATTTGGCAACGGCATCAACATTAGTCAGACCGTTATCACGTAAATACAGATGCGTCAGATTGGTCAACTCAGCCAATGGGCTGATATCGGTCAAATGATTACCACGTAAATACAGTTTTTTGAGGTTGCTCATGCCACTTAACGCACTCAGCGTATTGGGTTCAACCGCGTTACTGCTGGCACTCAACAGACTCATTGAGTGCATTTGAGCCAATGGCAACAGTGAACGAATGTGGTTTTGGCTGATCTTAAGCGTCGATAGGTCAGTCAGGTGAACCAAAGGGGCGACATCTTTAATCCTGTTTCTACGCACATCCAAGGTGGTCAGGTTTTTAAACCCTTCGATACCACGCAACTGATGAATGCCCTTGTCGTAACAATCAAGCGCTGTTACTTCAGCTGCCGTACTCCAGCCATTTTGTGCGGCATTTTCGGCAACACAGGCCAGTAGATTGCCATCAGTGAAACTCATTGCCTCAATGTTGGGCGTAAGGCCATCACAGCTATCTGGACGAGCGATATTAACGCCGTCCTTTGCCACGACCAGTGAATCCAAATCAGCACAACCAATGCTATTGTTGTTGCCCAATCTAATGGTCTTAAGTGTATCTATCTCAAGGAGTGAGGCGATATCAGTGATATTGTTATTGTCCAGCGCGACAGATTCAAGCTTGCTCAGCTGGGCCAAACCACTGATATCGTCAATTTGATTGTCTTGCAGCGCAACCGCTGTCAACTCAGTCAAACCAGCCAGCAACGCAACATTGCTTAACTGATTATTTTGCAATGTTATGCTGGTCAGGTTGACCAAACCCGCTAAAGCATCAAGGCTGGTGATGGCTGTTTCACTGAGGTTTAACTCAGACAGTTGCGTTAATTCGCTGATTAAAGTCAAGTCGACTACTGGATTGGCCGTCAAGCTGAGTTTTGTCAACTCAGTCAGTTCTTCGATACCAGCCAAGCTGCTAATATTTTGTGCCACACAAGATAAATCGGTCATCTGACTCACCGCTACCCAGTCAAATTCGGCCGCCATAGCCAACACACAACGTTCTAGCGCAGCATCTGTAAACACCAGATCAGCCAGCAGTACTTTGTGGATGCGATCAGGGTCTAGCGGAAAACCGTCTTCGCTGTCGACAACACCGTCGCCATCATCGTCGTCATCACTATTGTTGCCGATGCCGTCGCCATCTGTGTCGATTGATTCATTGGCATCCAACGGAAAAGCGTCCTGCCCGTCAGACACGCCATCATTATCATCGTCTTCGTCACTATTATTGCCGATTTGGTCATTATCAGTATCAAGCCATTCGGTCGCATCTAAAGGAAAGACATCATCACTATCGGCGACACCATCACCATCATCGTCGTCATCTGCGTTATTGCCAATGCCATCGCCATCGGTGTCGAGCGACTCTGCCGGGTCTTTAGGCATCTCATCTTCGCCGTCGAGCACCCCGTCATCATCAGTATCAGTATCGTATGGGTCGGTAACCCGTGCTGACTCAAGGAAATTGAGCAAGCCATCTTGATCATAGTCACCATTGCGCTGGGCACCATCGCAGGCAGAGCGAGTTAAAGCAGAAAAAGTAATAAAATACTCAAAATATTCCAGTTGCCAGCAGAAGATCTCATTACCCAACAAAGCCAATTCATAGACTGTGGTCTTACCCAGTGGTACTAAAGGCGTAATATCTTTAATGAGGTTGTTTTCAAGCTCTAATTTTTGTAGTTTAATCATTGGTGTCAGTGGCGTGACATCAACAATCTGATTGTCGTTGAGCAACAACTCAGTCAGGTTAACTAGAGCAGACAAATGGCTCAGGTCACTAATATTATTTTGACTCAGAAACAGCCATGACAATTCGGTGAGGCTTTGCAATGGTGTCAAATCGCTGAAACTATTACCCCACAGGCTCAACTGGCGCATGTTTGTCATGCCAGACACAGCATCAATGTTACTCAAGTTATTGTCTGATACCTCCAATACTTCCATTGCCACCAATGAGGCCAGCGAACTGATGTCGCTTACCTCATTTTGATATAAACCTGCATTCAACTAATAAGTGCAATTCATTTTTTCCAGGACAAAGAACGGCCAGCTGATGTATCATCCCGGCTTTCCTGTCCGACCAAAGATGAGAGAGCTTATGAGAAAATACAGTCAGCTGA